>JASBUE010000326.1 GCA_030148045.1 Candidatus Tenderia sp. | reverse complement strand
GAGCCTGCCCCGCGAGCGGAGCGAGTGCTTTGGGTACGAGCAACGCCGCATGGCCCGTTCTGGGGCGCAACCCGACGGGACGGGGCCCATTTTCCCCGGGACGGCGTTGCATTTCGCTCATGTACGGCAAGTACACTGCCGCTCAATGCGCCTTGTCCCGTGAAAAATGGGCCGCCGGCGCTGCTCCGAAATTAGTGTTAACAGGCCCTAGCTGACTGAAGCCCGCTGAACACCATAGCGCAACGCCGCCTCCGACTGCATGAACCAGATCGCCTCATCCAGCGTCGGCGCGAACAGCAGACGATCCCTGACCGGCTCCATCCTGGCCTTGGCCAGGGTCCGCAGTGGCTGGAATTGCAGATCGGTGATGATCAGCTTGATGCCGCGCTTGCCGCAGGCGTCGATGAACTTGGTCAACGCCGACAGCCCACCGGCATCCAGGATCGGCACCGCATCCATATAGAGCACCACCACCTTTTTGTTTTCCACCTGGACGAATAACTCGGCAAAGATGCGCTCCGCCGCCGCGAAAAACAGCGGGCCGTTGATCTTGAATACCACCAACTCCTCCAGCTGAACCAACGCCGACCCGATCAGACCGAGCCGCTTGCCAGCGGTGATATCACTGACCTTGGTCATCTGCGAAATCTCGCGCATGAACAGCAGCGCCGCCAGCACGATACCCGCGGTGATGGCGATGACCATGTCGAACAACACCGTCAACGACAGACAGACCCCCAACACCAGCACGTCACCCAGCGGCGCCTTGCGCACGATCGCCACCACCTTGTGGGCCTCGCTCATGTTCCAGGCCACCATCAACAGCAACGCCGCCAGACTGGCCATGGGCAGATACGAAAGCACACCGGCCAACGCCAGCAGGGCCGCCATCACCACCAGCGCATGAATCATGGCCGCCACCGGGGATTCGGCCCCGGCGCGCACGTTGGCGGCGGAACGGGCAATGGCCGCCGTGGCGGTAATGCCACCGAAAAAGGGCACCACCAAGTTGCCGATGCCCTGCCCCAATAGTTCGCTGTTGGCGCTGTGACGCTTGCCCGTCATGCCATCCAGCACCACGGCGCAGAGCAGCGACTCGATAGCCCCCAGCACGGCAATGGAAAAAGCGGCCGACAACAGTGATTGCCAAGTCGCCAGCGACCAATCGATGGCTTGGCCATCCGGGCCCGGCTGCCGCCAGGGCCAGACAAACTCGGGCAGGATCGGCGGAATCCCCTGCCCCAAGGTGCCGTCCGGCAGGGTGAAACTGAAGCGCGAGCCGATGGTCTCCACCGGATGCCCCGCCTGCGCCAGCAACAGCGACACCAGCACACCCACCAGCACCGCCGCCAAGTGCCCAGGCAACGGCAGACGCAACAGCGGCCAGTACAGCAACACCGCCAGGGTCGCCGCCCCCACCAGGGTGGTGGCCCAGTCAACACCGGGCAGGGCCAGCACCAGGGCGGCGATCTTGCCAAGCCAGGTCTCAGGATACTCCGTCAGCGGCAGACCGAAAAAGTCCTTCACCTGCAAGGTGGCGATGACGATGGCGATCCCGGCGGTAAAACCGAGCGTCACCGGCTCGGGCACGTATTCAATCAGACGCCCCAAGCGCCCCACGGCGAAACCCACCAGCATCAGCCCCGCCATTAGAGTCGCCACCAGCAGGCCGCCCAGACCGAACTGCTGTGCCACAGGAAACAGAATCACCACGAAGGCCGCCGTGGGACCGGAGACGCTATAGCGCGAACCGCCCGTCAGGGCGATGACAAAGCCGGCGATCATGGCCGTGTACAGACCGTGCTGGGGCGCCACCCCACTGGCGATGGCCAGGGCCATGGCTAGGGGAATGGCGATGATACCCACTGTGACGCCGGCCCCCAGGTCCTTAATCAGACGCCGCGGCGTATAGGGCTCCTTGATGCAGCTTTCGCGCAGGGCGTTGGCGATACGCAGGGAAAACAGGTGACTGCGGGGCATACAAGCAGACTCCAAGAGTATAATCTGGAGCATATTAGATGGCCGCATGGCTAGCCATCAATGTTAATATGATTAACATCCACAATCGACCGAGAGAGCCATGGAAAACAGAACCGCCCGCCTCACCCTGCTGATCGACCCCAAGAAAAAGTCAGCCTTCGAACAGCTCTGCGCCAGAGAAGACGTCACCTCCTCGCAGATGGTGCGCAAATTTATCCGCGATTATATAGAACACTCCCTGGGACCGAACTGGCGTGATGAAGTATTCGGGAATGAGGAACAGAATAGGCAATAAAGGATAGGGCAAGGGCCGCTGCAGAGCCGCTTTCAAGACCCGCCGACCACGTCGCCGCCGGGCGGCATCGTTCAACACACCATTAAGTTGCAGAGATACCGTCGAACCGTTCTATCTTACTTTTTAGGAGTGAGGTTCGGGCAATATGTGGACACATTGCGTGCCCACCCCACCGAGCACCGCCTCACACGGAATCAGTGCTTGTGCCGGAAACTGATACGGCCGCGAGTGAGGTCGTAGGGAGACAGCTCCAAGGTGACCTTGTCACCGTTGACGACACGGATGCGATAACGCCGCATCTTGCCTGAAGTATAGGCCTGAACCCGCATGCCGTTTTCCAGCTCGACCAGGTATTTCTGGTTGGGCATGACATCCACAACCGTTCCCTCAAATTCAATCAATTCTTCTTTAGCCATTCATATTCCTTCGCGTTGATAAGATTTCGAGCGCAATCATCAAATCGGATTTTTCATTCAGACCGCCGGTAAGCGCTGCCTGCCAGCCGCAAGAGTGACTGAACATGATTCAGTCTGAAAGACGTGGCGATCAATGCCACGATGAGACGAGAGTCTGGAGAACCTATAATTACAGGATCGGTAATTCTACACCTTCAATACCATTTTGTCACGGATACGTCGGGAGCGCCCTTGTCGTTCCAGAATTTATTAACCCGGCAACCTAATATGCCTGTTAATAGCTTAGCCACTGACAAAAAATCTGTGAAATTGATTTCTTATTGACCGGCATTCTCGATCTATACGCAAAGGAGCGTAACGGGAAGAGACGGGCTACACGGCATCAGTCACGATCTCTCCCCCAAGCAGCCTTAACTTCATACTCAAGCGCCGAAACGTGGTGCTGTCCAGGCTGTCCGGCATGATGACTACCGGCCACATGCGCCCGCCCGTCACCGGTTTGAAATTGAGCACGATCAAGCACGGATTGACGAAGCTACTGCTCAGCAAAATGGCATTGATTGTCTCTCCCTGCACGGTTTCCAGCTGCCATTGCTCCTGGTCCTGCCACACCAAATTAGCCACAGCGCGTTGACCGCGCCGGAACAGGTATTGGCGGGTATGGTTGAAAAAGCCGACCATGAGGGCGGCAAGCAGAACCAGCCTGATCAACAAATTCAGATCAAAGGCCCAGAGCCAGTAGAGCGCCCCGAGATACAGCAACAACAGGGCGCCGTTGAGGATAAATGAAGTTTTGAGGGTGATTCTAAACGGCACTGCGAACTTTTCTGATGATGTCATTGAGTCTCCCGTCCTCCGGTGTCTTTTGTAACATGAGGCATTCCAGCAACTCCTGATCCTGGCAGTCGAGCAGCGCGTTGAATTGTTGTTTTTCTTCTTCGCTGAGCGTGTCGTAGGCCTTTTCGACAAAGGGCTGCAATAATAGATCGAGTTCCAGCATACCGCGTCGGCAACGCCACTGCAGGCGGGCCTTTGCGGCGTGATTCGATTCGGGGTCGGCGCTCATCAGGTGTTGTTCTTGAGCATGATCTTTTTGATCTCGCCGATCGCCTTGGTGGGGTTGAGCCCCTTGGGACAGACGTTGGTGCAGTTCATGATGGTGTGACAGCGGAACAGGCGATAAGGCCCTTCCAACTCATCCAGCCGCTGGGCGGTGGCCTGGTCGCGACTGTCGGCGATGAAGCGATAGGCCTGCAACAAGGCGGCCGGGCCGCGGAACTTGTCCGGGTTCCACCAGAACGAGGGACAGGCGGTGGAGCAACAGGCGCAGAGGATACATTCGTAAAGGCCGTCGAGTTTTTCCCGCTCCCTGGGCGATTGCTTGTATTCGATCTCCGGCTCGGGATCGTGCACGGTGAGATAGGGTTTGACCGAACGGTACTGGTGATAGAACTGGGTCATATCCACCACCAGATCACGGATCACCGGCTGCCCAGGCAGGGGACGCACCTCCACCGGTTCCTTCAGCTTCGCGATTGGAGTAGTGCAGGCCAGGCCGTTGCTGCCGTTGATGTTGAGGCCGTCGGAGCCGCACACCCCTTCGCCGCAGGAGTGGCGGAAGGTGAAGCTCTCGTCCTGCGCCTTGATCTCCAGCAGGGCGTCGCGCAGCATCATGCCGGGGCGGGTCTCCACCTCGAACGCCTGCATATAGGGTTTGTCGTCGGTCTCGGGGTTGTAGCGATAGACGGAAAAACGCATCACTGAATCTCTCTAATAAACACGCGCCTTCGGCGGGAACGAGTCGACTGTCAGCGGTTTCATGCGCACCGGTTTGTAGTCGAGCTTGCGCTGCTCCTTGAAGAACAGGGTGTGCTTGAGCCAGTGCGCGTCGTCGCGCTCGGGATGGTCGATGCGCGAATGGGCGCCGCGGCTCTCCTTGCGTGCATGGGCCGAGACCACGGTCGCCAGGGCGATGTCCATCAGGTTCTCCAGCTCCAGCGCCTCGACGCGGGCGGTGTTGAAGACCTTGCTGTGATCCTGCAGGCGCGCCTCCTTGAGGCGCTCTTCCAGTTCGACCACCTTGTCCACTCCCTCGGAGAGGACCTCGTCGCTGCGGAACACGCCGCAGTACTGCTCCATGGTCCTTTTCAGTTCGTCCTTGAGTTTTTTCACCGATTCACCTTCCCCCTTTTGATCCCAGCGCACCAGGCGCGCCATGGCCTTGTCGACGCTGTCGCCGCTCAAGGGGCGGTGGTAACGGTTCTCTTTTAAGTATTCAATAATGTGGTTGCCGGCGGCGCGGCCGAAGACCACGATATCCAGCAGCGAGTTGCCGCCCAGACGGTTGGCGCCATGCACCGAGACACAAGCACACTCACCGGCTGCATACAGGCCTGGCACGGCCTCTTCCGCCGTATTGCCCAACGGCGCCACCACCTGGCCATAGCGGTTGGTGAGGATACCGCCCATGGTGTAGTGCGCGGTGGGATAGACCGGAATGGGCTCAAAGGCCGGATCGATATGGAGAAAGGTCTGCACCGTGGCGCGGATGCCGGGCAGGCGTTGCTGCACCACATCCACGCCCAGATGGTCCAATTTCAGCATAACGTGGTCGCCGTTGGGGCCGCAGCCGCGCCCCTCCTTGACCTCGGTATAGATGGCCCGGCTGACCACATCGCGGCTGGCCAGGTCCTTGGCATTGGGGGCGTAACGCTCCATGAAGCGCTCGCCGTCTTTATTCAATAAATAGCCGCCTTCGCCGCGCGCCCCCTCGGTGATCAGCATGCCCTTGCCGGCCACCCCGGTGGGATGGAACTGGAAAAACTCCATGTCCTGCAGCGGGATGCCGGCGCGCAGCGCCATGCCCATGCCGTCGCCGGTGTTGATGTGGGCGTTGGTGTTGGTGCGGAAGATCTGCCCCGCCCCGCCGGTGGCCAGCAAGGTGGCCTTGGCCTCGATGATCATGGGCTCGCCGGTCTCGATCTCCATCACCACGGCGCCGAGGATGTAGCCCTCCTCGTCGTGGATCAAATCCAGGGCCAGGTATTCATCGAAGAAATGGGTCTTGGCGCGGATATTCTGCTGATACAGGGAATGGAGGATAGCATGGCCGGTGCGGTCGGCCGCGGCACAGGTGCGCGACGCCTGTTCGCCGCCGAAGTTCTGGCTCTGGCCGCCGAAGGGACGCTGATAGATCTTGCCGTTGTCCAGTCGCGAAAAGGGCACGCCGGCGTGCTCCAGCTCCACCACCAGCCGCGGTGCGGCGCGGCACATATATTCCACCGCATCCTGGTCGGCCAGGTAGTCGCTGCCCTTGATGGTATCGAACATGTGCCAGTGCCAGTTGTCCGGCAGCACATTGGCCAGGGCGGCGTTCATGCCGCCCTGTGCGGCCACCGTATGGGATCGGGTGGGAAAGACCTTGGAAACCACCGCCACGTGGGCCTCGGCCTGGGCCAACTGCAGCGCCGCCCTCAGGCCGCCGCCGCCGGCGCCGATCACCAGGGTATCGAATCTGCGCACGGGTATAGAGCTGCTCACGTGGCCGCGCCTCCTGCGGTTAGTAAAATCCTGATGGCCCACAAGGCCATGAGCGTCAGTCCCACTGCCAGCAAGACGAGCAGGGTCAGACGCAGGGCGAAGGACGTGATGTAATCCAGCAGTACATCACGAACACCAACCCAGGCGTGGGCCAGTAAAGCGACGAAAAACAGGGCGGTCGCCAGCGACATGGCGCCCGAACGCATCCAGCCGGACCAGTCGGCGAAGGATTGCGGTGTGTTTATCAGTAGCGAAAACAGGAAATAGACCAGAAAAGCGCCCAGGTAGACCGCACTGACACGCTGTAACAACCAAGCCTTCAAACCACTCATGCGCCAGCTCATAGAATCATTACCACTGCGATCAGCACCGCCGTCATGCCCAGGAGATTGACCGCCATGGCGCTGTTGCGCGCCGCCTGCAGTTCGACACCGATTTCCAAATCCAGCAACAGAAAGCGGACACCGGCGAAAAAGTGGTGCGCCGCGGACCAGACAAGCAGCAGGGTCAGCAGCTTGATCAGGCCATGATCGAAGAGTGCAATCACCTGTTGGTAGCCTTGCGGGCTCTGCAGAGAGCGTTCCAGCATCCAGATAACAAACGGTATGGACAGGAACAGCAGCACACCGGAAACACGGTGACCGAAGGAGGCCAGTGCCGTAACCGGCTGGCGAATACGCCGCAGGTCCAGATAAACCGGCCGTGAGTCGGGTTTTTTATTTTCCATACAATCTCTTAGTGTATCCGAGTGAGGATATTAGTCCAATATGACTTCTGCGCCAAGACTGCGCTATCATCGACGACTTAGACTGAATCTTAATCACTAACGGAAACAATCATAATGAACGAATTCGAAGCCGTATTGAACCGTGATGCCGTCACCGAGCTGCCAGACTACGGCCTGATCAGGGCCGAGGGCAATGACGCCGCAGAGTTTCTCCACAACCAGTTCACCAATGATCTGAAACAGGGTGTGACAGACAGCCAAAGCCAGCTCAGTGCCTACTGCAACCCCAAGGGACGCATCCTGGCCCTGTTCCGCGTCTTCAAGGCCGATGGCGCCTACTATCTGGCCATGCCCAGGGAACTGGTCGAGGCAACCCACAAACGGCTCGGTATGTTCGTCCTGATGTCCAAGGTAAAGCTTGAGGATATCAGCGACGAGATCGCCCAGGTGGGCGTCTCCGGCCCGAACATAGACCAGAAGCTGATGGCCGTGGTCGGCGAACTGCCGGAGAAGATCAACGACGCCGCCAACCATGGCAATATCACCATTATCCGCATTCCGGGCCCCTTTCCCCGTTACCAGCTGTTCGGGCCGCCCGAGGAGATGGCACAGGCCTATAACCGCCTCTCCACCTTCATGGCCGAGGTATCGCCCAATGCCTGGGAGCTGCTTGACATCCATGCCGGTATCCCCGTTATCCACCAGGCCAACGTGGAGGCCTTCGTGCCGCAGATGGTCAACCTGCAGGCCATCGGCGGCCTGAGTTTCAAGAAAGGATGTTTTCCGGGCCAGGAGATCGTCGCCCGCATGGAATACCTGGGCAAACTCAAGCGCCGCATGTATCTGGCCCACAGCGACAGCGAGATGCCGGCCGCACCCGGTGACGCTGTCTATGCGCATGACGGCGGGGCACGCAAGGCAGGCGCGGTGGTAGCGGCTCAACCCAACCCCGGGGGGGGCGCGGATCTGCTCATCGTGGCCGAAATCGAGGCGGCTGAAAACAGCCCTCTTTATGACTCGGCAGACAGTGAATCAACGCTGCAACTCAAGGAGCTGCCCTATTCGCTTTGACACTTGAGTTCCCCTGAGCTGCGCCGATAGTTAGTGCAGCCTCTTTGACTACAAGGACCGTTACAAGTGAATGCCGAAGACAAATTCATCACTGCATTGATGGAGGATGTCAGCAAGGGCCAGCTTGAGTTGCCCACTCTACCCGAAATCGCCGTCAAGATCCGTAAACTGATCGACGACCCCATGGTCTCGGCCGACAAAGTAGCCAAGCTGGTGGGCACGGATGCCGCCCTTTCGGCGCGGCTGCTGCAGGTCGCCAACAGTGTCTTTTTCCGCGGCCTGGATTAGGTCGAAAACGTGCGCACCGCCGTGATCCGCCTGGGCGGTGTCTGCGTGCGTAATGTCGTCGCCAGCCTGGTGATGCGACAGTTCTACCAGGCCGACAAGATGGGGCCTGTCAAGAAGGAGCTGCTCAATCTCTGGGTCCACGGCGCGCGGGTGGCCGCCATCAGCCATGTGCTGGCCAGACGCTTCACCCGGCTCAATCCGGACGAAGCAATGCTGGCCGGGCTGATTCACGACATCGGTGTCCTGCCCATCCTGAAGCGGGCACCGCAATTTCCCGAGGTATTGGACGATAGGGAGATCCTTCATCGAGTCATCGACAGGATGCACCAGGAAATCGGCCAGCTGATTCTGGAGGAGTGGCATTTCCCCCCGGAGCTGGTTCAGGTCGCCGCCCAGCACGAGGACCCTCAGCGTAATCCCGGGCCCGAACCCGACTACACCGACGTGGTTCTGGTCGCCAATCTGCATAGCTACTTGGGCCAGCCCAAACACAAGACCGGCACCGTCGACTGGAATGAGATTCCAGCCTTCGGCAAGTTGGGACTTACCCCTGAACAAAGCATCATGGCCATAGCGGAAGCGCAGGCCGACATCAGCGAGATACAAAAAGTGATCTCGGGATGATTGAGAGGCAATGAATTTCAAACCAATGTCAGGGGGTTAAACGTGAGTCTGGAAAGTCAACTGCTGGCGAAATTCCTCGACGACATCAATCACAATCGCATCAATCTCCCCACCCTGCCGGAAGTGGCCCTCAAGGTGCGTGAGGTAGTACAGGCCCCGGACACCTCCGCCGCCAAGATCGCCGTGACCATCGGCTCGGACCCGGTGCTCACGGCCCGGCTGCTGCATATCGCCAACAGCCCGCTCTACCGCGGCGCCACCCCCATCGAAAACCTGCAAAACGCCATCACCCGGCTAGGCCAGACCGTGGTACGCAATATCGTCACCGGCATGGTCATGGAGCAGCTCTACCAGAAGGGCGCCAAACCAAGCGTGAAAAAACACCTCAAGGACCTTTGGCTGCACAGCACCAAGGTCGCCGCCATCAGTCATGTGCTGGCACGCAAATTCACCAGACTGAAACCGGATCAGGCCATGCTGGCCGGCCTGATCCACGACATCGGCGCCATCCCGGTCTACACCGAAGCGGCCAACATCCCGGAACTGAAAGACGAAACCCTGCTGCAGCGCATAGTGGACAAAATCCACAACCTGGTCGGCACCACCATCCTCGACGAATGGAACTTTCCCCAGGAACTGATCGACGTGGTCGCCAACCATGAAGACCTGCATTACGATTCCGGCGACGGCGTGGATTATGTGGATGTTGTCACCGTCGCCAATATCCTCAGCTACGTCGGCACCGCCCATCCCCACACCAAAAAGGGGTGGATGGAGATACCGGCATTCAAGAAGCTGGGGCTGACGCCGGAGCAGAGCATCGCCGCCCTGGAAGAGGCCCAGGAAGAGGTGGCACTGGTGCAGGGGATGTTTACCAGTTAAACAATCTTCAAGCACAAATAAAGGCTCCCCTCTTTATCTAAAGAGGGGGTGGGGGAGATTTAAAGCCAAGAGTTCCAATCCCTTAAATCCCACGCAATCCTTTATACCCTTACGAGTACACGTGCCCTGTGGGTGCCCTTTAAGAAAGGGGGAAGCTGGGGTATTTTTAATTCGCGTCCATTGGCGGACTGATCACGCCTCGGGGCGCATGTAAGGAAACAACAACACATCGCGGATCGAGGGCGCATCGGTGAACAGCATTACCAGCCGATCGATGCCGATGCCCTCGCCCGCCGTGGGCGGCATGCCGTGCTCAAGAGCGCGAATGTAATCGGCATCGAAGTGCATGGCCTCATCGTCGCCGGCCTCCTTTTCCTCAACCTGCTTGCGGAAGCGTTCGGCCTGATCCTCGGCGTCGTTGAGCTCGGTGAAGCCGTTGGCGATCTCGCGCCCGCCGACGAAGAACTCGAAGCGGTCGGTGACGAAGGGGTCCTCGTCGTTGCGCCGCGCCAGCGGCGAGACCTCGGTGGGATAGGCGGTGATGAAGGCCGGCTCCTTCAGACGGTGCTCGACGGTCTTCTCGAAGATCTCGATCTGTACCTTGCCCAGGCCGTAACTGTCCTTGAGCGGAATGCCTAAGCGCTCGGCGATGGCGCGGGCCCGGTCCAGGTCGTTCAAGTCCTCCTCGGCAATGTCTTCGTTGTAGAACAGGATGGATTGCTTCACGGTGAGGCGGACGAAGGGCTTGCCGAAATCGTAGACATCGCCCTGATAGGGTACCTTGGTATCCCCCAGGATCTCCAGCGCCATGCTGCGCAGCATCTCCTCGGTATGGTCCATCAGATCGCGATAGTCGGCGTATGCCTCGTAGAACTCGAGCATGGTGAACTCGGGGTTGTTGCGCGTGGAGACCCCCTCGTTGCGGAAGTTGCGATTGATCTCGTAGACCCTCTCGAAACCACCGACGATCAGCCGTTTCAGGTAGAGCTCCGGCGCGACACGCAGAAACATCTGCAGATCGAGGGCGTTGTGATTGGTGATGAAGGGCCTGGCCGTGGCGCCGCCGGGGATGGCGTGCATCATCGGCGTCTCTACTTCCAGAAAGCCCTTGCTGTCCAGATAACGGCGGATGTGCTGAATAATGCGGGTGCGCACCCGGAAGGTCTCGCGCGAGGCCTGGTTCATGATCAGATCCAGATAGCGCTGACGATAACGGGTCTCCTGATCCTCCAGGCCGTGGAACTTGTCCGGCAGCGGCCGCAGCGACTTGGTCAGCAGGCGGATGGAATCGGCCTTGACCGACAGCTCGCCGGTCCTGGTGCGAAACAGAGCGCCCTCGGCACCGATGATGTCACCCACATCCCAGCTCTTGAACTCCTTATAGCTCTCCTCGCCCACGGCAGCGCGTTGGACGAAGACCTGCATGCGGCCCGACTCATCCAGCAACTGGGCGAAGCTGGCCTTACCCATGACCCGCTTGGCCATCAAACGACCGGCAATACTGACCCGTAGCGCATCGGCCTCCAGGGCCTCATTGTCCTTCTCGCCGTACTCGGCATGCAGTTCCCCGGCCATGACGTTACGGCGAAAGTCGCTGGGGAAGGCAATGCGCTTTTCACGGATCTCTTTGAGTTTGGCACGCCGTTCGGCGACGAGGCGGTGTTCGTCTTGAGGCTGTTGTTCTTCTGTCATGACTACAACTCTTTAAAATTAAAAACTACTAAAGACCGCTCTTCAGGCTGGCCTCGATAAACTGATCCAGATCACCGTCCAGCACCGCCTGGGTGTTGCCAGTCTAGACGCCGGTACGCAGATCCTTGATGCGGGACTGGTCCAATACATAGGAGCGGATCTGGCTGCCCCAGCCGATATCGGCCTTGCTCTCCTCCACCGCCTGCTGGTCGCCGGCGCGCTTCATCATCTCCAGCTCGTAGAGTTTGGCCTTGAGCTGTTTCATGGCGGTGGCCTTGTTTTTGTGCTGGGAACGGTCGTTCTGGCACTGTACCACGATGCCGGTCGGGTTATGGGTGATACGCACCGCCGACTCGGTACGGTTGACGTGCTGACCGCCGGCGCCCGAGGCGCGATAGACGTCGATGCGCAGATCGGCGGGATTGATCTCGATGTCGATATCGTCGTCGATCTCGGGCGAGACGAACACCGAGGCAAACGAGGTATGACGCCGGTTGCCGGAATCAAAAGGCGACTTGCGCACCAGCCGGTGCACACCGGTCTCGGTACGCAGCCAACCGAAGGCGTACTCGCCCTCGAAGTGGATGGTGGCGCTCTTGATGCCGGCCACCTCCCCTTCGGAGCATTCGATCAGCTCGGTCTTAAAACCGCTGCGCTCGCCCCAGCGCAAATACATGCGCAACAGCATATTGGCCCAGTCCTGCGCTTCGGTGCCGCCGGAGCCGGCCTGAATATCGACGAAGGCGTTATTCGCATCCATTTCGCCGGCGAACATGCGGCGGAACTCCAGCCCCTCGAGCCGTTTTTCCAGCTCGGCCAGATCATTCTCCAGCGCGGCCACGGTATCGGTGTCGTTCTCTTCAGCGGCGATTTCCAGCAGCTCTTCGGCGTCGGCCAGGCTGTTGTCGAGATCGGTGATGGTCTTCACCACCTGCTCCAACTGGGCGCGCTCCTTGCCCAATGATTGGGCGCGCGCCTGATCGCTCCAGACAGTCGGGGCTTCGAGCTCGCGCTCGACCTCGATCAGGCGTTCCTGCTTGGCTTCGAAGTCAAAGATACCCCCTCAGAGCGGCGCTGCGCCCTTGCATATCCTTGACTTGACGGAGGATGGGATTGATTTCCAGCATGGTGAATTCGTCCGAAAAACGGCGATTCTACTACAGCCGCCCCGAGGGGAGGAAGCGGGGCCCCATACGGAGTATGGGGCTCTGACCCCCGGCGGGGCGGCTGCTACGATGCAGCTCCGAACCATTTCACTACAAACGGGTGTAAGAAAGCCGGGTGGCCCGCCCTGTGAAGCATATCCCCCATAACAGCCAAGCGAATTCAGCGGCTAGACATACCGCCCGTGAAGCCCGCATCGCTATTAAC
>JASBUE010000324.1 GCA_030148045.1 Candidatus Tenderia sp. | reverse complement strand
CCTCCGCCAGAGTCAAGGACAAACCCTCGCTCTTGGAGCAGAGCACGAACACATCCAAAACGGCAAGCAACTCAGGCACATCGGATCGGGCGCCCAAAAACCTAAGATGGTCACCCAAGTCCAGCGCATGGCATAAGGACTGAAGTTCCTGGCGCAGCGGCCCGTCGCCGATAATCAGCAGCACCGCATCCGGCCGCTGCTTCGCCACCTCTGCCATGGCCCGAATCAACAAGGCGTGGTTCTTGATCGGGTCCAGCCGGGCCACGATGCCGATCACCGGCTGATCGGGTGTCAGGCCCAGCTCAGATCGAATGGCGTCGACGTCGTAGTCCTGCGCGAATCTGGCGGCATCGATACCGTTATGAATGGTAGCAATCTTTGCCGCCGCGATACCCTCTTCCTCCGCCAGATAACGCTTGCCGAAATCCGCCACCGCCACCACCCGGTACACCAGCTTGCCTAGCACGCGATTCGCCAACCGGGTCTTCCAGCCGGAAGAAAAATCACGCCCGTGCTCGGTATAAATGATACACGGCACTCGGGCCAGCTTCCCCGCCAGTGTGCCGTAAAAGAAGGCGGTGGGATTGTGCAGGTGCAGAATCCGCGGCCGGGTCTGGCGTATAAAGGCGGCAAGTTTGAAGATGTAGGCCAGGTCGACGCCGGGGCGGCGTTGCAGCAAGTGGACTGGGATGCCCTGAGTGCTAATCCTCGGGGTCAGATCACCCAGGGTATCGAAACAGCAGACCACAGGGCTGAAGCGGCTGCGATCCAAGCGCTGCAGAAAATTGACCACCATCATCTCCAGACCGCCGATCTCCAGCCCCTGAATAAGGTGAACCACGCGAATGGGATCGGTCAAGGAAGATACCCAAGCTTCTTCAACGTCGGCCCGGCGATCTCCATGGACTGGGCGATCTCCGCCTCCGGCCAGGATTGGTAGGTACCGGTATTGGGCACGAAACCCCTGGACTCCTCCGCCTTGTAATCCTGCAGACCGTAATCGTGCTGCTGCTTGTAAAACTCCAGCACCTGCGGATCCCACACCTCGTCCAGAAACTCAAACAGCGGCGGCAGATAGCGTTCCGGCTCGGCGGAATAGTCTTCGTACTTGATACGAAAACACTGCTTGGGATGGGCCGCCTCGAAAGCGAGCATCTTCTCGCACTGCTCCACCCAGTAACGCAGGTTGGTCAAATGCGGGGCATTGGGATACTGGTCGGCATACTTCCTGCCCGGACCTCGGTTAACGTCGTCCTCATACATGCGCGCCATGGAATTGGCCACATCGAGGCCGTGGCGGTAGAGCATGATGTAGCGGCATTGCTCACCGAAAATGGCATGCAGAAATTCAATGATGTCTACATAGGATGGTGTTTTATCGAACCAACGTTGCTTGCCCTTGGCCACAGCATAATCATCGAATAGCTCCCCTGCGAAGCGGCGCAGATGGCGTTGCAGGCCTTGATCGTCGACCCCCATGCCCCGCAGCCCTTTGCGATACCATTCGTCGCCGTGGAGTGAGGCCAAGCCGTTGAGGAAGTTGGACTCCGGTGGTACGGCGATGTTTGGATGACTGTCGAGGACATAACGTAACAAGGTGGTGCCGGAACGATACACCCCGACAATAAATCCGGGCGGCATCGCCTGACGCGCCTCCCGATCGACTGTTTTAACAATCACTCGCTCACGCACCTGGGGCCCGCCGGCGGCGCCTGAGATTTTTCTTATCACCCGACCCAGTAAACTCATTATTCTAGATTCACACCTTATTTATTTCAGACGGCCACACATCTTCCTCAACGGCAGTTCCAGCGGCATCATACCAAATAGCGCGCCCCGTGCGGACCGCCGGCCGCGCCAACAGCACGCATCCACCTGCCCGATCATGCTATATTTGGCGCCGATCCAGCTGTATTTAGTACCGATTGACTTATATGTTTCCGCCCATAGACCCCCTCACCTGGCTGCTGCTCATCGTTACCGTCTGGCTGGCCCTGCTTGCCTTGATCATGATCTATTTCGGTCCGACACTGCGTGCCTTATGGCGCGAACCGGTGTTGCGCCATCCAGTGCTGATCATAGAAAGCGATGACTGGGGCGCCGGCCCGTTGGAACAAACCAAGGCACTGAACCGGCTCGCCGACATCTTATCGAGTTGCCGCGATCATCGCGGTCAGCCGGCGGTAATGACCCTGGCCGTGATACTCGCGGTTCCGGATGCCGCCGCCATCCGCGCCAGCGGCAAATACCGTCGGCGCGGCCTGGACAATGCGCAATTCGCAGCGTTGCGGGAATCCATGGAAAACGGCGTCAAACAAGGCGTCTTCGCTTTGCAATTGCACGGCCTTGAGCACTACTGGCCGCCGAGTCTGATGGCCAGCGGGGACGAGACCGTACAACATTGGCTGACACAGGATACGCCTCAATCCACTGAACAGCTCCCCGCCCATCTGCAAAGCCGCTGGATCGACGCCACCACTCTGCCGTCACGCCCCTTGCAGGAACGGGACATCCAAACAGCGGTTGGCGAGGAGATCGAGCTGTATCAGCGCATATTCGGAGGTATACCCAAGGTCGTGGTACCGCCCACCTTTATCTGGAGCGACGTGGTGGAAGCTGCCTGGGCGGCGGCAGGCGTGAAATACGTGGTAACACCGGGCCGCAAAATCACCTGTCGCGATGCCGAGGGCAAGCCGGCCTGTTACCAGGGCCGTGTTCACAATCTTGAAACAGGGCGGGGGATATACTACCTAGTGCGGGACGATTACTTCGAACCCATGCTCGGTCATGCGGCAACCGAAACGCTGGCGGCCCTGGAAAGAAAAACCGCATTGGCGCGCCCCTGTCTGCTGGAAACCCATCGCGCCAATTTCCTGGGCGAGCGGGAACATGTCGACCATGCCCTGCGGGAACTTGCCACACTACTGCAACAGGCCTCGGACCGTTTTCCCCGGCTATGCTTCATCAGTACCGAGGCGCTGGCCGAGGCCATGCTATCCGGAGATCCGCAATGGGTGGAAAAGCGACTGGGTCCGCGTTTGGCCGTTTTCGCCGGACGCCTCGCCCTTATCCCCAGGCTCGGCAAACTCAGCCGCTTCAGCGGACTGCATCTGATGCTAAAATGGGCGGCCGCACTTTTCGGACCCCAGGGCTCGTAAGAAGGGCCTCACGCCCGGTGCACGGAACTATAACAATGAAAAAAACTCAAGCGAATCCACATGAATAAAGACAGCTTCCCGTGCCTGCTGCTCACCGAAATCTTTCTCCCCACCAGCGGCGGGACCGCGGTACTGTTTGACAGCGATTTTCGCGAATTGGGTGGCAAGGAAGTGCATATCGTCACCGCCGCGGTGCCCGGTGCCAAGGAGTTCGATCAGAGCCATCCCAACACCATTCACCGCCTGGGCCTGAAGCGCCATGCCTGGCTGAAGCCCGAGTCGGCGCTGATGTATATGAAACTGTTCTTCCGCTCTCTCGGCATTGCGCTTACCCGGCCGATTAAAGCGGTCTTCGCCGGACGCGCCCTGCCCGAAGGCATCACCGCCTGGGCCGTGGCCCGGCTGACACGACGCCCCGTCATCATCTACGCCCACGGCGAGGAACTGACCGGCTGGGGACGGGGCAAGAAATTCAAGGCCATGTGTTTCGCCCTGCGCCATGCCGATTGGGTCATCGCCAACAGCGATTTCACCCATGACACCCTGGTCGAGCTGATCAAGGTAAATCCCAAAAAAATTGTCACCCTCTATCCCATCGCCGATGAAGTGCGATTCCGACCCGATCTCCCCTGCGAAGATCTACGCGAGAACATCGGCCTGACCCAGGAGCAAAAACTCATCCTGTCGGTCGGACGCCTGCAGCGCCGCAAAGGCTTCGACAATGTAATCCGATCCTTGCCGGCTCTGATCGAACAGGGGCTGGATGTTCATTACGCCCTCATCGGCATTGGTGAAGACCACGACTACCTGACCAACCTGGCCGCGGAACTCGGGGTAACGGATCGTGTCCATTTTCTCGGCCATGTGAGTTACGAAGACCTGCCTCGTTGGTACAATGCCTGCGATGTGTTCGCCATGCCCAATCGAGAGATCGACGGCGATACTGAGGGATTCGGCCTGGTCTACCTGGAGGCGGCGGCCACCTGCAAACCTTCGATCACTGGAAATAGCGGAGGCACGGGGTCCGCCGTGTCGCATGAGGAAACCGGCCTCAGGGTCAACGGCGAAAACGTAGGGGAGATCGCAGCCGCCCTTTCGAGGTACCTAACCAATCCTGAGCTCTGCGAGGCCACAGGCAGAAGAGGGCGCGAAAGAGTGCTTGCAGAATTTACACAAAATAGGCGTGTCGAAAAGTTAGAATCATTGATTCTTCAAAAATGAGCAAATTTCTTGGGCGCAATTTTATTTTTGATCAACAATTGAAGGTATTTAATGCTGGTTCCGTGGAAGATTAAGTATTTTTTTGAGGGTATCCAATAAACTGTGTA
>JASBUE010000320.1 GCA_030148045.1 Candidatus Tenderia sp. | reverse complement strand
GGCTGGCGTACCTGGGCATCAGTTCATCTTTGAGGTGGGCCACTTCGCGGTCCAGGGTGATGGACTCGATGGCACGGTGGGCCTTGAGCATGACGGTGCCCGCCGGGGTCTCGTAACAGCCGCGCGACTTCATACCGACGTAGCGGTTCTCCACCAGGTCGAGCCGGCCGATGCCGTTGTCGCCGGCCACCTGGTTCAGATAGCTCATCACCTCGGCTGGACTCCTAGCCTGGCTGTCGATGGCGACGATGTCGCCCTTCTCATAGGTCAGCTCGAGATAGGTGGGCTGATCCGGCGCATTCTCGGGTGAGACACTCCAGCGCCACATCGCCTCTTCCGGCTCGGCCCAGGGGTCCTCCAGAATGCCGCCTTCGTAGGAGATGTACAGCAGGTTGGCGTCCATGGAATAGGGTGACTTCTTGCCCTGCTTCTTGAAATCGACGGGGATGTCGTGCCGCTCGGCATAGGCCATCAGCTTCTCGCGCGAGTTGAGATCCCATTCGCGCCAGGGGGCGATCACCTTGACGCCGGGCTTGAGGGCATAGGCCCCCAGTTCGAAACGCACCTGGTCGTTGCCCTTGCCGGTGGCGCCGTGGGCGATGGCGTCGGCGCCGGTCTCGGTGGCGATCTCCACCAGGCGCTTGGCGATCAGCGGCCGGGCGATGGAGGTGCCGAGCAGGTATTCGCCTTCATAGATAGTATTGGCCCGAAACATGGGGAAGACGTAATCGCGCGCGAACGCCTCGCGCAGGTCCTCGATGTAGATCTCCTTGATGCCCATGGCCTGCGCCTTGGCGCGGGCCGGCTCCACCTCCTCGCCCTGGCCGATGTCGGCGGTGAAGGTGACCACCTCGCAGTGGTATTCATCCTGCAGCCACTGGGCGATGATGGAGGTATCCAGGCCGCCGGAATAGGCCAATACGACTTTATTGACTCCCTGGGACATAGTGCGATTCTCATAATTGGGTTGGCGAAAATGCGGCTGATTATATCATGCGTACCCGGCCTGTTTATTAATAACCCAAGTGAAACCGTAGGTTGGGCTGAATAAAATGAAGCCCAACACGTCCGGCTTCTTCGCGATGCCCGGCACAAGCTACCCTGACAAAGACCACCGGGATACCGGCCCGCATTTAAGCTTGATGACAGCTTGGCCTGTTTTAATGCACACTCTTGACCATCAAATCCAGGATCAAAACCATGCGCGTACTGATCATCGAAGACGATTCCGACCTGGCCGCCAACATTTACGACTACCTGGAGGCCAAGGACCACAGCGCCGATGCCGCCGGCGACGGCGTCACCGGCCTGCACCTGGCCATCACCCAGGACTACGACGTCATCGTCATGGATATCAACATGCCGGGGATGGACGGCATGACCGCCTGCCGCAAGCTGCGCCAGGAGGCGGGCAAGCAGACACCGGTGCTGATGCTCACCGCCCGCGACACTCTGGACGACAAGCTGGTCGGTTTCGACAGCGGCGCCGATGACTATCTGGTCAAACCCTTCGCCCTGCAGGAGCTGCTGGCGCGCCTGACCGCCTTGAGCAAACGCGGCCGCGGCAAGGGCGACCAGCAACTGCTGCAGGTCGCCGACCTCAGTTTTAATCCCAAGACGCTGGAGGTGAAACGCGCCGGCCAAAGCATCTCCCTCACCCCCACCGGCCTCAAGATTCTGCAGCTGTTAATGCGTAATTCTCCCAACGTGGTGACACGACAACAGATCGAGGAGACCCTATGGCGCGATTCACCGCCCGACAGCGACTCCCTGCGCGCCCACATGCACACCCTGCGCGGCGCCGTCGACCGTCCCTTCGAACAAGGACTAATCCATACCATTCACGGCATCGGCTTCAAACTGACGCCCCCCGCCGAGGCGGATGATGCGGTATAGACAGAGCCTGCGCCGCCGCATCACCTTCTCCTTTGTCAGCTTCGGCGCCCTCTTGAGCCTGGTGATCGGCGTCGGGGTCTACTTCGCCCTCGAGGATATCGAGAGGAGCATAGTGGGCAGCAGCCTGAGGGCCGAAATGAATTATGCCCTGCGCCAGACCGACCTCCCCCTCGGCATCACCCGGCAGCTGAGCGCCAACATCATCCTCTATCACGTCAACGAAGCACAGAAGGGAATGGTGCCGGATCTGATCCGTAACCTGCCACTCGGCTCCCATGAGCTGAGTTATGAAGGGGAGACCTTCCATGTGCTTATTGGCGCCAGCAACCAGGGCACGGTGTATGTAGTCGAAGAGGCCACCCAGTTCTAGCAGCGCGAAATCGCCATCCAGATCGCCCTCGTCGCCACCGTCGTCGGCGCCATCCTGATCGCCCTGTGGCTGGGCGCCTGGCTGTCGGGCAAGGTCATCTCACCGGTCACCGCCCTGGCGCGGCAGGTGGCCCGGCTCAAACCCGGCCAGCCCCATCCCTCCCGGGTAGCGGCGCAGTACGCCGACGACGAAGTCGGCCAGCTGGCCGGCATCTTCGATGCCTACCTGCAGCAAATGGAACAATTCATCCGCCGCGAACAGGAATTCACCGCCGACGACAGCCACGAACTACGCACGCCGCTGACCGTCATCAACGGTGCCAGTGAATTACTGCTGGAAAACCCCGACCTGCCCGACAGGGCCCGGCGCCAGATCGAGCGCATCGCCCGCGCCGGCGAACGCATGTCGCAGATGCTGGAAAGCCTGTTGCTGCTGGCCAGGGAAACACCCACCGGCGAGGCGGCGGAACAAGAACCGTATCAAGTCGAGGATGTGGCCATGGAGGTATTGGAACACCACCGCTTCATGGTCCGGGATAAGCCCGTTACCCTACGTTGCGACATTGTCTCTGGGTATCAGCTGTCGGCCTCCAGAACCGCCCTGGCCATCGTGCTCAGCAATCTGCTACGCAACGCCATCAACTACACCGAAGCGGGTGAAGTGGTGATGCAGGTGGCAGACCGGCAGGTCGAGATCAGCGACAGCGGCGCCGGCATCCCCGCGGACGAACTGGAGCACATCTTCGACCGCCACTACCGCGGCCGCAACGCCCACCAGGCGGGCAGCGGCATCGGCCTATCCATCGTCAAGCGCATCTGCGACCGCCAGCATTGGCATATCGACATCCACAGCGAACCCGGCAAGGGCACCACCGTCACGCTGAAATTTTGATCCTTGCCGGAAAATATGTAACCCAGCCCATAAAAAAGCCGCTTTTTGACGAAACCTTTATCCCCGCTTAACACCCGCTTTACACCCCTGTTGCTACATTGGAACCATGCTCAAAGCGCCAGAGGCGCGTGGTTTTGGAGGCAGGTCAATGACAATCAGCAGTGCACACATCTCCCTGAGCGGCAGATACGACGGCCCGACCCGTCAACACACCGTCGAACTCGAACTCCTGGCCGAAGGTGAATCCCAACGCCCCCAGGTCGAGCGTTTTATCCAGGCGATGTTCAAACGGGCGTACCAGGCCCGCATCAGCCACTTTCTCCCCTACTTGCTCAGCATGCGCGAGGAGGGACGGATGGTCGCCGCCCTGGGGATCCGCCCGGCGCTGCAGACCGACCTGTTCCTCGAAACCTATCTCGACAAGCCGGTGGAGAACGTCCTGGCCGAAAAGGCCGGCCGCCCCATCGACCGCAGCCGCCTGGTGGAGGTGGGTAACCTGGCCTCCGGCCACGGCGGCGGTGCGCGGGCGCTGATCATCACCCTGACCGCTTATCTCAAGGGCGCCGGCTACGAATGGGTGGTGTTTACCGCCACCCCCAAGGTGCGCAACAACTTCGCCAAGCTGGGGATCGAGCTGATCCCACTGGCCCGGGCCGACGGTGAGCGCCTCGGCAGCGCCCGCGGCGACTGGGGCAGCTACTATGATCAGGGTCCGATGGTGGTGGCCGCCAGTGTCGCTGCGGGCGCCGACAACCTGTGCCGGGCCATGAGCGCCGAGCGGCTGTTTCCCAGCGCCCATCAACTCTGGGACGACGCCTGCAACGCCGGCCGCCGCGGCTGTCTGTGGCAACCGCCGCGCAAGCTGTCGACACAATGGCCGGAGTGGATACTCAACAGCGATCTGTCCAGTGGTGACTTCGATATTTGAGGCAAACCCCTGATGAGTAAAGTCCTGCAAGCCATTCAGCATTTTGCCCACCTCACCCCCGCGGCCAGCGCCGTGGAAGGCGATCACCTGCGCCTCAGCTATGCCGCTTTGCGTAACGAAATCGCGCAGCTGGCCGCATTGTTGCGCAAACAGGGGCATCAAACCCTGGGGCTGATGATGGATAACGACCCGGCCTGGGTGGTCACCGACCTGGCAGCCCAGGCGGCGGGGATGACCTTGGTGCCGATCCCGGCCTTTTTTTCCGACACACAGATTCAACATGCCATTCAGGATGCCGGGGTCACAGCGGTGATCAGCACCGATACCGTCCTGATCGCCGCCAGGCTCCCGACCGCCCGGCTGCGCCCCCTGGGCCGTATCGCCGGCCGCAACGGCTGGCTGGCCGTGTTGCCCGCCTCCCGACGGATCGAAAGCACCTTGCCGGGGGTTGCCAAGATCACCTATACCTCGGGTACGACCGGCACCCCCAAGGGGGTCTGCCTGAGCCTGGCCAATATGGAAGGCGTCGCCGCCGCCCTGCGCGACGCCATCCAGGTGGCTGCCTGCGACCGCCATCTCTGCCTGCTGCCGCTGGCGGTGCTGCTGGAAAATATCGGCGGCCTCTATGTGCCGCTGCTGAGCGGTGCCACCTGCGTCGTACCCGGCCTCAGCGGGGTCGGCATGACGGGCGAGGCCGGACTGGATCCGCAACGCATGCTACAGGCCATTATCAGAAACGAAACCACCACCATTATCCTGTTACCGCAGATGCTGCAGGCCCTGGTGGCTCTCATCGAAGCCGGCCGGCCGCGGCCGCAACAGCTGCGTTTTATCGCCGTCGGCGGGGCGCCGATCTCCCGCCGCCTGCTGGATCAGGCGCGCGCGTTGGAGCTGCCGGTATTCGAAGGCTACGGTCTGTCGGAATGCGCATCGGTGGTGGCGGTCAACCGCCCGGGCGAACAGCGCCTAGGCAGCGTCGGCAAACCACTGCCGCACATCCGGCTCAAATTCAGCCGCGGGGGCGAAATCCTGCTCAAGGGTAACCTCTTCAGCGGCTATCTCAACCACCCGGCGCCGGCCGGCAAGTGGTATGCCAGCGGCGACCTGGGCTATCTGGACGAGGACGGCTACCTGTATCTCACCGGGCGCAAGAAGCACTGCTTCATCACCAGCTTCGGCCGCAACGTGGCGCCGGAGTGGGTGGAGAAGGAGTTAACCCATTCATCCGCCATCGCCCAGGCGGTGGTATTCGGCAAGGCCCGCCCCTTCAATGTGGCGCTGATCGTGGCGCGCGGCGATACGCAAGAGGTGGAGGCGGCCGTTGAACAAGCCAACCGCCAGCTGCCCGACTATGCCCGGGTCGGCGCCTGGATCACGGCCGATGCGCCCTTCACTGTCGACAATCACCAGCTCACCGCCACCGGCCGGCCACGCCGCAAGGAGATCGCCCGCGCCTATGGCGACCGTATCGACGCCCTCTATGAAACAGACGGGCCCAATGCCCGCAAGGAGTCAGCATGTCATTCTTTAATCAATTGATGGACGCCACCGCAGAGGCGCGCAGCGAGATGTTCAACATCCCCGAGCTGCAGGCCGGGGTGAAGGGCGAAATCAGCCTGGAGACCTACATCCACTTCCTCACCCAGGCCTACCACCACGTCAAGCACACCGTGCCGCTGCTGATGGCCTGCGGCGCGCGGCTGCCGCAACACCCAGCCTGGATGCGCAACGCCATCATCGAATACATCGACGAGGAGAAGGGCCACGAGGCGTGGATCCTCAACGACATCAAGGCCTGTGGCGCCGACGCCGAGGCGGTGCGTTACGGCCAACCCGCCCCCGAGACCGAGATGATGGTGGCCTACGCCTACCACACCATCGAGCACATCAATCCGGCGGCCTTCTTCGGCATGGTGCTGGTGCTGGAGGGCACCAGCATCAACATGGCCAGCCAGGCCGCCGCCGCCATCAAGGAAAACCTGGGGCTGCCCGACAGCGCCTTCAGCTACCTCACCTCCCACGGCGCCCTGGACATCGAGCACATGGGCTTCTTCGAAGGCTTGATGAACAAGATCGAGGACCCGGCCACCCAGCAACAGATCATCCACTGCGCGCGCATGATGTACCGCCTTTACGGCGACATCTTCCGCACCTTAAAGATTTAAGAGGACTGGACCATGAACCTCAAAGACAAACGCATCCTGCTCACCGGCGCCTCCGGCGGTATCGGCCGCCATTTAGCCCTGGAACTGGCCGCTCAAGGCGTGCGGCTGGCCCTGGTCGCCCGCCGCCTCGACGCCCTGCAGGCGCTGGCCGCCGAGATCAAGAGCGTCACCGACCAGCAAGCCTATCCGGTCGCCGCCGACCTGGGTACCAACGAGGGGCGCCAGGCGGCGCTGGATGAGGCCCGGCGCGAACTGGGCGGCATCGACCTGCTCATCAACAACGCCGGGGTGGTGGACTTCCACAACTTCAGCGAGCAGGACCCGGCCATGATCGAGCGCATCTACCAGACCAATCTCATTGCGCCGGTACAGCTCACCCGCGCCCTGCTGCCCGAGCTGCTGTAACAGGGCCAGGGGCGCATCGTCAACATCGGCTCCACCTTCGGAAGCATCGGATTCGCCTATTTCGCCGTTTACGCCAGCAGCAAATTCGCCCTGCGCGGCTTTTCCGAAGCGCTGCGGCGCGAGTTGGACGGCAGTGGCATCGGCGTCAGTTATTTCGCCCCGCGCGCAGTGAAGACCGGCGCCAACAGCGAGGCGGTCTACCGTATGGCCGAGGCCACCAAGATGAACATGGACGAACCGCAGGACGTGGCCCGCTTCATCGTCCGCAGCGTCATCAAGGAGAAGGCCGTGGCCTACTACGGCTGGCCGGAAAAACTCTTCGTGCGCATCAACGCCCTGCTGCCCAGCCTGGTGGGCGGCGCGCTGCGCAAACAGAACCGTATCATGGCGCGCTTTGCGCCCAAGGCATAACCAATCATCGGAGGTCATACCCATGAACAGCAAACTCATTTCCCTGTCACTCCTCGGCCTGACTTTAGCCTTCAGCCAACCCGGCTTCGCCATCGGCGAGGCCGCCAAGCCGCTGCAGCAGCAGTGGGCCGTGGTCAAATATCAAACCGCTGAAAAAGAACGCGAAAAGGCCTTCGAGCAATTGGCCGCACAGGCCAAGCAGGTGGCACAACAACATCCCCAGGACCCCGAAGTGCTGGTGTGGGAGGCCATCATCCTCAGCACCTACGCCGGCGAGAAGGGCGGCTTCGGCGCCCTCGGCCTGGCCAAGGAGGCCAAGGCGCTGCTGGAACAGGCGGAAAAGATCGATCCCAACGTGCTCAACGGCTCGGTCTACACCTCACTGGGCAGCCTCTACTACCAGGTGCCCGGCTGGCCCATCGGCTTCGGTAACGACGACAAGGCCGAAAAATACCTGAAAAAGGCGCTGCAGCTCGCCCCCGACAGCATCGACGCCAACTTCTTCTACGGCGATTATCTGCTGGAGGAAGGACGCTATCAGGAAGCGGTCACCGCGCTGGAGAAGGCCCTCAACGCCCCCACCCGCCCCGGCCGTGAGGTGGCCGATGCCGGCCGCAGGGACGAGATCAAGGCCAAACTGGAGCAGGCACGCAAGCGTTTGTAGGACGGTAGGGCATTGCAGCCGCAGGTTTCCTCCCGGCTGCGGCTGTGATGTCCCTACCCCCTTTAATTAGGGCCTGTTCACAATAATTTCAAAGCAGCGTTGCCGCCCCAAAACGGGCCAGGCAATACTCACAGAGCACAAGGGCGCGAGGAGCGTAGTCTGGTCATTCCAAATGAGCGAGAGCCTGCCCCGCGAGCGGAGTGAATGCTTTGGGTACGAGCAACGCCGCATGGCCCGTTCTGGGGCGTAACCCGACGGGACGGGGCCCATTTTTCACTGGACAAGGCACATTGAGCGTCAGTGTACTTGCCGTGCATGAGCGAAATGCAATGCCGTCCCGGGGAAAATGGGCCGCCAGCGCTGCTTCGAAATTATTGTGAACAGGCCCTAAGACAATAGAAAACAGGAATTCAAACTCGCATGAAAATACTACTCAGACAACGCTTCGGCGCTGTTTACCTGTTTGTCGCCCTGTTCATCGCCATTTCGATGATCATCCGCAGCGCGTTGCTGATCAAAGCGGCACAATCTCTCGACCTCCACCTGTTGGAACTACTCAAGACCTATGGCATTGGGCTGCTCTACGACGTAATCACCGCCAGCTATTTTTCCATCCCCTTTGTCATCTATCAACTATTGGTGCCCAACCGGATCTATAACAGCCGCTGGCACAAACCGCTGGCCTATATCGTTTATCTGGGTGCCATCTACCTGCTGCTGTTCGACGCTGTCGCCGAGTGGGTGTTCTGGGATGAATTCAGCAGCCGCTTCAATTTCATCGCCGTCGACTATTTAGTCTATACCCATGAGGTGACCGATCGCCAGGTCGCGGACGAGTTTCGTCGCCTGACG
>JASBUE010000292.1 GCA_030148045.1 Candidatus Tenderia sp. | reverse complement strand
GGCTATCCCGCCTGCCCGGATCACACCGAAAAGGATCTCATCTGGGAGTTGATGGACGTCAAGGAAAACACCGGCATCTGGCTCACCGAGGCCAAGGCCATGGTGCCCACGGCGGCGGTAAGCGGCGTCTACTACGGTCATCCCGAGGCGAGCTATTTCGCCGTCGGCAAAATCAACCGGGAACAGGTCGAGGACTACGCCAAGCGCAAGGGCATGAGCGTCAAGGAGGCGGAGTACTGGCTGGCGCCGAACCTGGGGTACGACCCCGAGTAACAGTGATGCTCATAACACCTGCCTGATCGCCCGGCAGACACGCTCGATCTGCGCCTCCGTCATGCCGGGAAAGATCGGCAGGGAGAGCGCTTCGGTGGCCAGCTGTTCGGCCACCGGCAGATCGCCGGCCGCATAACCCAGCGACCGGCACACCTCCTGCAGATGGAGCGGTTTGGGATAGCAGACCGATGAGGCGATGCCGTTATCGGTCAGTGCCTTCCTCACCGCGTCGCGCCACGCGGTCCTTATCGTGTAGAGGTTGAAGACATGCTCACCGTAACGCGGCCGGGCGGGCCTGACTACATCCACAGCGCTTAACAACTCGTCATAGGTGTCGGCCACGCGCCTGCTCCCGGCGATGGCCTCGTCCACGTTACGTAATTTGATGGACAGCAGGGCCGCCTGGATCTCGTCCAGCCGGCTGTTGTAACCGGCGCCATCATGAATGAACGGCTCGGTCGCGCAGTGATTACGCAGATGCCTGATGCGGCCGGCCAGCGCTTCGTTGTCCATAGTGACCATGCCGCCGTCGCCATAACAGCCCAACACCTTGGTCGGATAGAAACTGAAACAGCCGGCATCACCGATGCTGCCGACGCTTTTATCCGCCACCTTTGCGCCGAAGGCCTGTGCCGCGTCCTCGATCACGCGCAGGTCATGGTCGTGGGCGATGCCCATGATCGCACCCATATCGGCGGGACAACCGAACAGATGCACGGGAAGAATAGCACGGGTGCGCGACGTGATACGATCGGGAATCTGCGCCGCATCGATGACGAAACTGCCGGGCTGAATGTCCACGAAGACGGGCGTGGCACCCACCTGCAGAATCGCCTCCACCGTGGCGAAAAAGGTATAGGGTGTTGTTATTACCTCGTCACCCGGACCGATACCCAAAGCCCGCAGCGACAACACCAGTGCATCGGTGCCGTTGGCCACACCGATGGCGTGTTTCGTACCCAGCACCGCGGCCGCATCGTGCTCGAAGGCCTGCACATGCGGGCCGAGAATGAACCGGCCGCTATGGCCGCTCTCACGTATGGCGGCAAACCACTCCGCCTCCAGGGCCTCATACTCATCCGAAAGCTGGAGAAAGGGCACCGGCTGTAAAGCGCTCATTGCGAATCTTCTCCTTGATGATGCCGGCCACCCTGACCGCCTCCAAGCCGTCGCGCCCGGTGACCAGCGGTGGCTTCCCGGTACGCACAGAGTCGATGAAGGCTTCGAGTTCGGCGCGCAGCGGCGGGCGCGCTTCGACATCAATGCGCTCGCGGGTGAACTCCACCCCTTCGCCCGACGTCCTGCGCCGGGCGGAGACCACCTCCAGCGCCTCGCCGCCGTAATCCAGCCCGTAGTAGTGATCGAGGTCGAACACCCGGATGCGGCGATGGCTTTTGTTGGAGACGCGGCTGGCGGTAACGTTGGCCACCGCACCGTTGGCGAATTCCAGCCGCGCGTTGGCGATATCCACATGATTCGTCAACACCGGCGCACCCGAGGCGGCCACGTCCACCACCGGCGATCGGGTCAGGGACAAGACGATGTCGATGTCATGGATCATCAGGTCCAGAATCACGTCCACGTCCATGGCGCGCTCGGCGAACTTGCACAACCGGTGAACCTCGAAGAACCTCGGGTTTTGCAGGCGTTGGCTCAATGCCATGACACCGGCGCTAAACCGCTCCAGATGACCGACCTGAAAGATCACTCCGGCCCGCTCCGCGAGATTGATGAGATCAAGCGACTCTTCATAGGTCACGGCCAGTGGTTTTTCCATCAGGATATGGACACCGGACTGGAGAAAAGGCAGTGCCGCATCCCGATGAAATATGGCCGGCACGGCAATGCTGACGGCATCAACCCGACCCAACAGTTGCGCGGGGTCGGTAAAGCCTGGGCAACCCAACTGGGACGTGGCCCGGTTGACGGCCTGCGCATTGAGATCGGCGATGCCAACCAGCTCCACGTTTGGCATCGATTTATAGGTATTGGCGTGGTTAATTCCAAAACGCCCCACACCAATGACGGCGGTACGAACGGCTCCTTCCATGAGAGTCTATTATAGACGACATTGAATAAGGGCAAGCCGTGGTCACCGAAAAATGAAGCTATAAATATCAATATGGACACAATGACCCCATGAAGCGCTTTCACGGCATCCGGGCATTCGGGCTCATAACATTGCTTGGCGCACTCCTGAGCATGCTGACACTGGGCGCCTGCTCATTCAAACAACCCGGCCTGGAACATAGCCGGCCAGCCGGCGGCCCGGAATTCTGGATCGGCGACACCGGTCCCACCGGCCCGCGCTTCTCCGGACCTCAGCAATATCCCTTTATCTGCACCACGCTCAACGAAGGCCTGGGCCAGCCCCTGATCGACAACCAGGCGGGCATCGGCAACGCCGTGTTCCGCGAGACCCTTTTCGGTCCCTGGATCTATGGGGAACCCGTGGGCTACAGCCGCTGGTGCAGCATCAGGACGCGGGTGGACTACTATTACTTCAGCCTGGAGAAAGATGAATTCCTGCCCCTCGATAACAGGGGACGGGTCCCGGGCGACGTGGAACGGATCAACATCGACGGCCGGGATGTCGACTTTGTCGTCAGCGTCGAGCGCGGCACCATCAACCGCTTTCTCTACAGCATCGCCATGTTGGCACCCGACGAAGAATCGTTGGCCGCTCCCCAGACACTGGACAATTCGGCCTGGAACAAGCGGCTGGTCTATAAATTCCGCGGCGGCGTGGGCATCGGCCGCTGGCAGGGCGAATCACGCCTGGACAGGGAACAGGCATTGCATTATCAGTCACTCAAACGCGGTTATGCCGTGGCCTTCTCCTCCGGCACCAGCAGCGCCACCCACTACAACATGGAGCTGGCGCGGGAAACCGCCGAGATGGTGAAGCAACATTTCGTCGCCACTTACGGCGCGCCGGAATTCACCATCGGCGTGGGTGGCTCGGGCGGCGCCATTCAGCAATACCTGCTGGCGCAGAACAGCCCCGCCCTGCTCGACGGCAGCATCCCGCAGCTCTCCTATCCCGACATGGTGACGCAGATCGGTTACGTGGCCGATTGTGATCTGCTGGAGCGTTACTTCGATGAGCAATTCCAGGCCGCGCCCGATTCCAAGTGGGGCGACTGGCTGTTCCGCGCGCGAATAGCGGGCCTGAGCGCCAATACCGTCGCCCGCACATCCTCGGAATACGACAATCCTTATGCCCCACCGCGCGGTGCCAGCACCTGCAGCCGCAGCTGGCGCGGCCATGTGCAGGTGGTCATGAACCCCGACTATTCACATCCGGCCTATCAGCGGGCACTGAAACTTTTTCGTTATCCCGCAGCGGTCCGGGAAAACATCATATGGACTCATTGGAACGACCTGGCCAACATCTACCCCCAGGACGAAAATGGTTACGGCGAAACCACCTGGGACAACGTGGGCGTACAGTACGGGCTGCGGGCACTGCGCGACGGAACGCTCGGCGTGGATGAATTTCTCGATCTCAATGCCTGTGTCGGCGGCTGGAAGCAACCGAATGAGATGCGGCTCGGCGATTACCCCTGGAACCCGGATGCCGATCCGGCCAGGCCCGATCCCTGGGACGCGGCCAATATGAATCTCAATCCCGACTGCAAGAGAGGCAAGCCCGCACCGCGCAGCCAGGCCAGCCAGGCGGCTATTGCCGCAGCCATCGAGAGCGGCCAGGTGTTCCGGGGCGATATCGAGATACCGGTCATTGACCTGCGCTGGTACCTGGACCCGGCCCTGGATATACACCACAGCCTGGGCTCCTTCTCCGCGCGGGCACGCATGATTGCGGCCAAGGGCCATGCCGACAATCAGGTTATCTGGGTGGCGGGCTGCGAACGGATCGATCCGTTCACCCTGGAAAAAAGCTGTCCCTACGATCCCACCGGCGACGCCCTCGATGTCATGGCGCAGTGGCTGAGCCGCGGCCGGCCGGATGACGCGATCGACCGCTGCCTGGATTATGAGGGCAAGGTGCTGCACGCCGGCCCGGACGTCTTGGACGGTATTCTCGGCGATGGCGCGCCGGGGGCCTGTACGCGCCTGTTTCCGGTTCATTCAAGCGCGCGCATGGCGGCGGGCGAAGATATTACGGGCGACAGCTTCAAGTGCGCGCTCAAGGCCGTAGATAAGGCGCTGAATGATGCAAGCTACGGTCACATCCGCTTCAATACGCAGCAACGCCAACGGCTGCGCCAGATTTTCCCCCACGGTGTCTGCGACTACCCGGCCCCCTAATAATAAAACTTCACCCCGGCACCGATCACATTGGAACCGCCTTCCACACCGTCAAACAGACCATACACGCCCGAGCGGTGATGCACCCGCACCACCAGGCTCCACGCCTTCACCCGCGGCGGGGCGGCAGTCATCTCCACCAGAATGTAATTGAGCAGGCGGGTTGCCCCCTCGTTGCTATGGCTGGCCGCCTCCAGCGGCGGTACCTCGGTGGCATATGACAGCCCTTCGCCAATGGCCAGGGTGGTGCGCAACACATCCCGCCAGGGGAAACGCTGCCAGCGATAGATAGCGAGGACGTTGAGCTCCCAGTGGCGCTGGCCGCGGAAATGCTTGACCAGTTGCCCTTCCAACTCCCATTGATGCGCAGGGCTTTCAAAGGCGAAGGCGTGGCTCGCGGCCAGCGCCACAAGGTAGGCGTCCAGATAGGCCACCGGCTTGCTCAACAAGACATCGCCCAGCCGATCGTCACTGTATTTGCCGACATAGAGGGTCAGGCTGTCATCCGCCGCCAAGGCATGTCCCGGCGCCAGGCAGACAAGCGACAAAAGCCATATCCATATCAGCCGGCGTTTCAGGCTGATGCACGGCTTTCCCGCTGGCCACCCCTGCGACTTACCACCCGCTTGCTTAGGCATTGGTGTCAGAGACCGCCACGTCCCACCGACGTGACCGTGCCATTACTAAGGAGTTCGTAAGTTGCCCGACATTCCCATGTGGGACCGTCGGCCGCATGGACGCGGCCGTCGAGCGTACAGGGATGTATTCACAGCGTGTCCCACATGGGAATGTCGGGCAACTTACGTTCAGATTAGTAACCACCCCATCCAGGCAGATGACGTTGCCGGCCGTGTTACCTGGTACCAGGATTATATCCCTCCATTTTCCTAAAGTTTTATTACAAATATGCCGTTTCATTCTATATGGGGTCATGAGCAAGAAACAGGGCGTTTCGCAGGGCGTCCACTAGGTTTTTAGGGTTTCGCAGGGATGCATTTGAAATACACAAACAAAACACCCCCATTCACTCCCAACCTCCATAACGGTAGTCGAGCATGAAATACCGTATTAGCATATTATTAACACGTTGCCGTGTCCTCATCATCTTCGCCATCCTGGCCTTTGAACCCGCCCACGCGGAAGGCGAGTGGCTGCTCTTCACCGATATCACCGCGACGCAGCGGGATCTTCCCGCCAGCTCCGCCGGCATAATGAAAGAACGGGAGCTCGACCCGTCCCTGACCCTGTTCGGCAACCTGAATAAAGAACGTTTCCAGGTGCTGTTCGAAGGCCTCATCAACAAAGATGAGGCCGAAATTGAACGCCTGCAAGTGGGCTGGAACATCAACCAGACCAATACCCTCTGGTTCGGCCGCTTTCACAACCCGTTTGATTATTGGACCAGCAAATTTCATCACGGCCTCTATTTTCAAACCACCCAACTACGACCGGGGGTGGTCGAGTTCGAAGACGAAGGCGGGGTGATGCCCCTGCACCTCGCCGGCTTTCTGTTGGAGGGCCTCTATTTCACCCCTGGCATGGGCGGAATCCGCTACGACCTGGCCCTGGGCGTCGGTCCCCGGGTTGGCAATGATGCCAATCGTAGTGCCCTGGATGCGCCCACGTTCATGTCTCCGTTCAATGGAAGAGACAAACACAAGACGGCATTCACGGCAAGGATCGCGTATCTCCCTGACGCCATTGGCGAAAACGAGATCGGCCTGTTTATCAGCCGTGCCATCATGCCCACCGAAGGCTTGTCTTTCGTCCACAGTGATGTGACGCAAACCTCGGCGGGGCTCTTCGGCAATTGGCAAAATGAACGGATCAAACTGTTCGGCACCGCCATATTCATACGCCATGAACTGGACATGGACCTGCCGAACCAGCCGGGCCACCAGCCCATGCGCCACAATATGACCAGCGCCTACCTTCAGGGCGAGTATACGTTTACTCCCCGCTGGCGCGGCTATACGCGCCTCGAAGCCACCCCGGACGCCAAGAACGATGCCTACGTGCATAGCTTCGCCATGTTCATCAAAGAGCGGGTCCTGCTGGGTTTCCGCTATGATTTCAAGCATAACCAGGCCCTTAAGCTGGAGGTGTCCCGGGCCGAGCACCTGCATGACGACACCCCTTTTAACGCGCTATCCCTGCAGTGGAGCGCCCTGTTTCCATGAGCACGCCGGCGCTTCACAAACCCTCCTGGCTGTTGCTCATCGTGCTGTGGCTGCTAAGCAGCGGCACGGCCTTTGCCGACATCTATACACTGGTCTTGGCCGCCGGCGAGGCGTCTCCGGCACCGGAGCTCAGCAGCAAGGAGATACGCTGGCTGTTCATGGGCCTGCCGGTAGTTAAGGATGAACAACGTATCGAGCCCCTGCTCAATGCCACCGACCCTTTGGTCTACGAGGTCTTCCTGCAAAAGGTCATTTATATGTCGGCCCAGAATTACGAGAGGCGGCTGGTGGCCAGGGTATTCCGCCTGGGCGGGCAGCGGCCGAAAAAATACGACAACTTAAGCGATCTACTCCGTAATCTGCGCGAAAATCCCAATACGGTCACTTTCATGTGGCAGGATAACGCGCAACGGCAACCCAACATCAAAATCGTGGCTGAACTATGGTCTGGAAAAATCGACTAAGCGCTCTTTGCAACGCCATCTGCAACACCCTGACCGGCTGGCTGGTGACCGGCATGGTGATCATTCACCTGTTGCTGTTGCCGCTGCTGTTCGGCGCCGTGTTTTACCTGATCAAGGAGAGTTACGAAACGCAGTTCGTCGAACATATCCGTTCGACCGCCCCGCTCTATGCCCAAATGGTCGGGGCCGAGGACGAAGAAGCCATGCTGATAGCCACCCTGGACGAAATCCTGCTCAGCGGTCAGGTGACCTTCGTCGAACTGGAGACCACGGAAAACAGGCTGGTCCGCTCATCCATGAGCACTCCCGAAGAAACCTTCAATGAGGATTTCTTTTTCGGCCAGCATGGCGACCATGTCTATTACATCGCCATACCTGTGCAAGACGCCGCCGGGCCCCCTTTCGCCACGCTGCGCCTGGGCTACAGCGAACACTTGACCCTGGAACAAATCGGGCGGACCTACCGGAGTGGCATCGCCATCATCATCGGCTATTTCGTCCTGTCCACCTTCTTTGTCGTATTAATCAGCATCATCCTCACCCGCTCCATCCGGCAAATCGGTGAAACCTCTCAGGCCATCGCCCAGGGCGACCTGGAACAAGCCTTTGCCGTGCGCACCAACATCGGCGAGGTCAACCAACTGGTGGACAACCTGGAACACATGCGCATGACCCTGCTTCAGGATCGGCAGGAGATCCAGGACCGGGAGACGCGCATCCAGGCCATCGTGGCCAACATGGCGGAAGGCGTGGTCACCATCAATGACCGCGGCATCATCGAGTCCTTCAATCAGGCGGCGGAACAGATTTTCGGTTACCGCGCCGATGAGGTCATAGGCAACAATATCTCCATGCTGATGAGCGCATCCTCCGGTGCCAAGCATGATGAATACATTCGTGATTATCTGCGCACGGGGGTTGCCAAGGCGGTCGGCCAGCGTAACCGCGAAGTCATGGGTCGGCACAAGGATGGCCACGGCTTTCCCCTGGAATTGGCTGTCAGCGAGTTGACCCTCGGTGGCCGCCGGGTATTCAGCGGCATCCTGCGTGATATCACCGAGCGCGCCGCGCAAAAAGCCCTGCTCGAATATCAGGCCACCCATGATGCACTCACCGGCATGCCCAACCGCATGCTGTGCCGGGACCGCTTGCAGCAGATGCTGGCCCGCAGCCGGCGCGACTAGACCACCTCGGCCCTGATGTTACTGGATTTGAATCTCTTCAAAGATGTTAATGACGCCTACGGCCATGAATATGGCGACGCCTTACTCAAAGCGGTGGCCGAACGCCTGCAAACCGTTACCCGCGGCTCGGACACCGTGGCCCGCATAGGCGGCGACGAATTCGTGATCTTGCTGCCGGACCAGGATGCCGAGGGCGCAACCTCCGTGGCGAAAAACATCCTGGATGTCATCCGCAAGCCATTCAATATCAAGGGGCAGGCACTCAAAATCGGCACCAGTATCGGCATCGCCCTCTATCCCCGGCATGGCGAAGATGAACACCATTTGATGCGCAATGCGGACAAGGCCATGTACAAGGCCAAACGCCATCATCTCGGCTATCATCTCAGCGGAAGCGATCAGGCGCCCAGCAAAACATCCACATAGGCTGGGGCCACGGGGAGCCAGCTCTCAGTGGGCGGCCAGCACTAAGGATCTCTCGCCGCCCCTGAGAAACGGGGAAATCAATAAAGAAAAATTATGGGAAGGCCGGGGCCGTATCAAAGGTGGCGGCATCCCAGTCAAATGGGCTGATCGGTTGGGCAGCATCCAACACCAGCTCCTCGGCAGAGGTGGCGTCATCGCGGTTCTCCACCCGCTGATAGGCGATACCTACATCGGCTGCATCAATACCCGGTGCCGGGACTACATTGGAGCTTTGTACCACCCATAACGAGGTGACATCCTGTGCATCCGTCCACGACACCGTCGTGCCATCCAGCGTTACACTACCGGCCGTCGATATCGGTTCACGCACACCCCACCACGCACTCGGGCTGTAACCTAGATAACCGTCGCGTTTGCGATAATCAACAACCTGCTTTTTGCTTGTATCGCCGGCTTCGCCAACGAGGATGTCTTGAGCAATATCAAGAACTTCCCCCATGACATTGTTGGAGTCCGGGGTAGCGGCGCCCGGCACGTACCACGACGGATATTCGGTATAATTGCGGTAACTAAAATCAGACGTCATCTCTGCATCGATGACACTTTGCACGAGCTTGACATTAAAGGTGTCTTCTGGTAGCACGCTGTTCCGGCGCAGATCCGATCTTTGAATCTCTGCCGTTGCGACGAAATCCTCAATCGGGTCACGTATGACCTGCTTGGTCGCCATGCCCTGCAGGATACCGCTGCCTTCCAGCGCAAAGGGGATGAAGGTCTCATTGGTAAAATTAAGCGTCGCGGGATCGCCGGAGA
>JASBUE010000290.1 GCA_030148045.1 Candidatus Tenderia sp. | reverse complement strand
ATTACATGAGCTCAGCGGTCGTCGGAAAGGAGCATGGTCGGTTTGGGTTAGTGGTAACTGGCATGTGACATTTCGTTTCGAGGGAATGGATACAGAAGCTGTTGATTATGAAGATTATCATTGAGGTGTAATGATGAAGATGCACAATCCACCCCATCCCGGTGAAGTACTCAGGGAACTCTGCATCGAGCCAATGGGGCTAAGTATTACTGAGGCTGCCGAAGCGCTTGGTGTTAGCAGAAAGACTTTGTCCGCTATTTTGAATGGTCATTCAGGCATTAGCCCTGAAATGGCAGTTCGTCTTTCTTTGGCGTTCGGAACATCTTCCGAGAGCTGGCTAAATCAACAGGCACAGTACGATTTATGGGAAGCCGAAAAAAAGCGTAAATCCCTGAAGGTAAGAAAGTTATCTGCAGCATAACAACGGGTTCCAGGCGACGCAAAATTCGCGCGCCTGAACCCGAGCGTTGAGGGAAAACTGCACGTCCGGGTCTGTGCAGGGGGCGCCCGGTAACGGGCGTTCCTACTGCGAGAGGTGTTAGGCCACTGACCCCCATCCGTTTTCGGTTTCTTCAAGATCCATCCCATTTGCATAGATGTCTCTATTGAATTTACCAAGTCGCTCTATGAGTTCACGAACAGAGGAGTTCCCGGTTACGTATTCTTGATAGATCATGCGAAGCAAACGTTCTGCGGGCTTCGTAATTTTGCCCCGGTGTTTTTCCCAACCCCTAAGAGTATTTTAGCTAACGCCAAGCATGGCTGCTAGTTGAGCTTGTGGCATATCAGGCTCTTTGCGCAAGAAACGAATTTCAGCTCCGCTAAGGTGTGGCTTGTTCTGAACTAAATTTAAGCCAATGGCTTTATGCAGTCCTTCGATGTTATGAATGGCAACGCCACGACCATATGAGGTCTCCTTAATCTCAAAACCATTTCGTAACCAAATATTACGAAGGCCACAGCTTGTATAATGGTACATGTTCTCTTTTTTCATGGGGCGGTTCACCATTTCTGCCATTGAAAATGATCGGGTCAACCTGGGAGTGGAGCGGGCCAAGATTCTTGCCAGGGCGCTTAAGTGTCACCCCGCAGTTCTTGTCTTTCCGGGTTGGGATGTCCGCCAGGAGTTTGCGGCATAACCAATCATTCGAACCGACGTTAAAAATCAGCGCGGTTCAATTCAATCGTTAGAGCAATAAGTATAAGTCTTTAATCCCGAAACTTCACCAGCCGCGTGACCTGAATGTCGGAGATGAACACCACGCCTGAGTGTTCGTTATAAAAGGGCGCCAGCCCCTCCAGAATGGGTTTGACCAGTTCTTCGGGCACGGCGGCGATGATCATGACCAACACGTCATCCTCGTTGAACATCAGGTGGCCTTCATGGAAGCCATGACTGCCTTTGCCCGAGAGGTTGTTAATAATGGTGTAGCCCTTGACCCCGGCCCGGTCGAGCACGTCTGTGGCCAGGCCCTGGTGTTCACCACTGAGGATGATTTCGAGTTTTTTTAGCGGGCTGAAATTGAGGTTCTTCATACTAGGCTGACTCCCTTTGTTGTGCATTGGTGAGCGCGGATAGCGGTCGGCTGTGCCAGTCCTCAGCGTCATAGATGTGGGCGGTGTTCTGTTCAGGATCGACGATCAACAGCCGAATCCAGCCGTTGCGCACCAGCTGTTTGACCGCGGCCACCCGCTCGATGGCCTGCCAGGCATGTTCAAAGGGTGCTTCGATCACAGTCACCAGGCGAATCGGCTGGTGATAGGGCCGGCCCTGTTCCAGTACGGTCTGGGCGGGCAGGCCGGTGCGCAGGTCACTGAGGTTGCCGGTCATGACAGCGAAACGCCCCGAGACGTTGTGATAGGCCTTGCTGCCGCTGCCGAAACGTTCGTTGTCGACGGTGGAAAAGTAGTGCTCCATATTGATCCACTGGCCGACCACCAGCGGGCCGGTGAGGATGTTTTCCAGCAGGCGGCGGCGGGGATCGGTGTGGTGGTCATAGGAGTGTAGAAACGCGCGCCCGTCCAGGGATAGATGCCGGGTGAGGTTGCGCCGACCGATGATGAAATAGGCATTGCCCGACAGACCCCACTCGGGGCGTACCTGCGACCAGTCCATGGCGTTGCGGTGGGCCAGGCGCTGGGCTGCGCCGGCGTCGAGTGGAGCGGGTGTTGCTTGTAGTTCCGGCATGCGCTCATGGGCGCAGGTGCGCGCGGCGCCAATTAATCCCTTGCGCAAGCGATCCAGATACACTACGTGGGAGGGCGGCAACAGGTCGAGGTCAAACAGCTTGATCTCGTCGGTGGTGGTGTCGTGCAAGGCCGGTATAAACCAGGCATCGTCGGGGATCTCCAGGCCCTGCTCGCGCAGCCGCTTGCGCACCTGCGCCTTGTTGGCCATCTGGGCCAGCGCGCGGGCGTTGGTCAGGCCGTGATTGCCGCCGCAGGCGCCGCAATCAAGGGCGGATTCATAGGGGTTGTTCTCGGAACTGCTGCCGTGACCGACCAGCAGAATGAAGCGCGATAAGTCCTGCTGCAGGCCGATGGAACACAGCGCCTGGCCGACAAAATTGGCCTGTTCGTCCAGCGTAAACCCGATGCGGCCCAGCTGTTCCAGCTGCAATTGCGCAAAGGCCGGGTCGATGCGGTAGACCTCGCGCAGGCGCCGGATGAAGGCCTGTTCATCGTGTTCGTAGTGCGCGCAGCTCTTGCGCAAGGCCGGGGCGGAAGTGGCATGGCCCAGCGCCGCTTCGCGCAACTCGCGCACCATGTCGTCGGTAATCGCTTCGGCTTCGAGTCCGCATTCCTGTTCGATGGCCTTGGCGACCACGGCGCGTTGCACCGCGCGGACGATGGAGTCGGCCTGTTCGCGATCCAGCTTGTCGAGTAGCAGATGGGTACTGGGTTTGTCGCGGTACAGGCGCCGACGCCAGCGGTTGTAGCTCTGCGGCATGAGTGTCTTGCCCACCATGTCCAGGCCGAACAGCATGCCGATGGCCTCGACGGTGACGTACGGAGTCAGCACCGACTCCTTGAGTTCGTGTAACAGCTTTTCCAGTGCCGTGAGCGCTTCCACATCCTGTGAGGGGGTGGCGGCCATTTCCAGCACCAGGTTTTTCGGCTTGAGCAACACCGGGCACAGATGGGATTCGCTGCCCTTGCCCAATTCCATGAAACTGATGGGCACGCCGAAGAACCCGGCAATGCCGAAGGTCTGGTAATCGCCCGCCGCTTCCAGGTGGCGGCGAATCCGTTCCGAACGGGTGTCGATGCAGAACAGGGTTTGGGCAAAGGGGCGTTTGTCGCGCGCGGGAGGCGGTTCAACATTGACGCTGTGCAGCAGGCGGTCCATGGTCTGGGCCTCCATGGCGCGCAGCCAGATCATGCCTTCCTCGCGCTCGGCATCGCGCAGGACGCGCATCAGCTCGGCCAGTTGTGCGCGCGACAAGGAGGCAAGCGCATCGCTGTCGCCGGCCGCCTCTGCCAGGCGGCGCAGGTGCTGTGCCTGTACCTCGGCTTCGTGGCGGCGTTTGGCCTGTGCATATTCGGCGAACAGCTTTTCGATGGCGCCGGGTCGCGCCTGTGCCAACGTCTGTTCGGCGCGTTGGGCATAGGCGGGCAAGATGGCGCCGCTATGCAGCTCATGCCGCAGCCAGGTTTCCTGCGGGCGGTTGTCGATGGCCTCTTCAATGGCGCGGCGATCGCTGGGGATCCCTTCGCGCCCCCGTTCGCTGAGCAGAGCGAGGGCCAGGGTCAGGCGAATGGCCAGAAACTCGACCAGGTCGGCCGGATAGCGGCGGCTCCAGTAATAGTGCTTGGCACTGGCGCGCCAGCGGATGAATCCCGCCCAGCCGTGCAGGCGGGCCAGTTCGCGTGAAAAATAGGCCACCCATTGATCTTCAGGGACGCCCAGGGACTGCATCACGAAGGCGATCACCGCTTCCGGGTCCTTGCCTTTGGCCAGCACCTCTTTAATGTGCAGACCGCGCAGGAACAGTCGGCCGTTGCGCGTGGCCAGTTCGCGCCAGGAGGCGAACAGTCCGTGCTTGCGGCCCGGCATGTGCCAGACCGACTGGCCTTCGTCGAAAAAATCGAGACAGCTTTTGATGAGCAGTTCATCCAGCTCGGTGCCGATTCCGCTGCCGTAAAAGACGTCAACGGTTTCGTAAAACGGGCGGTCGCCCAGCAGTGCCGCGCGCAGCCTTGCCGCGAGCGCGGCCGGGTCGACGGCGGGATCGGCATCTGAAGGCGCATGCTTGAGCGCGGCATGCACATCGCCGGCATCGGCCAGGGCGCATGACAGGCTTAGCGCGTGTTCGCAGCGCGTCAGCAGGGTCATCAACCAGTGCGGCAGATCGATACCGGGAATGGGATCCTGCTGTGCCGCGAAGCTGTCGATATTGTCCGCCAACGCATTGCGGTCCACCTTGCCCTGTGCCAGATAATGCTGATAATCGCAGCGCGGCAAGAACCCGCGGCCGTGAAACAGCCGCGCGCCGGCTTCCACCGCCTTGGCAAAGGGCAGGTGCTCCAGGCCATGCAGGGGGTTGTGATGAATGAACGAGCGCATGGGCCAGAAAAACGGAATGGCCTCGCCGGCCACATAGACCATGGTGCGGATTTTCAGCGTCTGACCCAGGGGCAATGTCATGACAGTCCTCCGATACCGTAGATGCCGGCCCCCACCAGCAACAGCAGGGCGAGCGTATAGCTCAGGGTGACGGCGTGGTTCAGATCGTTGGGCGGGTGGTCACCGGCGGGGCCCGCGATCAGCCCCTGCAGCAGGCGGGCGCCGGCCCAGCTCCACAACAACCAGACGCCCGCCACGCCGAAGGCAATGCCCGGCATGGTGGCGACGGCCTCGACGAGGGTGGCGAGCATGATGAAAAACGCGGGGAACAGGGGCGTGGCGATGATGGCCAGCACCACGAACACCAATATCGCCGCAAAGCGCGGCATCGATTGGGTGAGGCCGCCATACAGTCCGGTATAGGCCGCGCCGAAGCGGCGTTCCAAGCCGTGGCCGAGCAGGGCCAGCAGGATCAGCGGCGCACTGAATCCGAGGGCGTACAGTTGCACGGTCGCGGTCGGGGTATCACCCTGCAGCGGTATCCAGAGCAAGGCCCAGGCGGAGGTGGCGAGAAAACCGCTCCACTGTCCCACATCACGCAGCACCAGTGCGCGCAGGGCATACAGGCCCGAGGTGAGCAACGCCAGCGGCACCAGCCAGCACGGCGGCGGGGCGTTCAAGGCGGCAATGAGCATTAAGCCGAGTTGCGGCCACAGCAGCAACACCAGTGCGCGCAAGACCACGTGCCGGCAGCGTCCCAGCAGCAGATTGAAGCCCATGCTCAGGGGAAACAGGGGCATGAAGATCCCGGCCAGCGGATAAAGCAAGGCGTCCATCTCAGGCCCACCTCAGCCAGAGATTGAGCCGCCCCGCCACTGCCAGCAGGCTGCGGGTCAAGCGGGTGTAAAGATCGCTGATGTAGAATTCGCGCGAGATCAGGGCGTAGAAGGTCAGCCACAAGCGGCCGGCGTATTTGCCCTTGCGGTTGCCGTTCTGGTCGGTGAAGTAGGTGAGGCCCCAGCCGAAAATGATCACCAGCGAGATCAGCACCATCAGCACATCGAACCAGAACAGATCGATGTCCGCCGCGGCATACAGCTGTGCACGAAACGCCGGGTCGGGGTACAGGAACAGATCAAAGGCGTGGCTGATCAACACGTAGCCAAGCACCACCACGGCAAAGGAAAAGATGCTTAAGATCACCAGGCGACGCAGATTCTGTATGCGCATCCGGTAGGTGGCGAAAATCAGTTGCGCCCCGGTGATCCAGCCGAAGAACAGCAGCACGATGGCGCTTTGCTTCTGGAAATAATCCTGCGCCACAAGCCAGTGGGCCGTCACCAGAATGACGATGGGCACGGCCAGCGTGATGGCGGCCATCAAAAACCAGGGCAGGCGCCGGCGTGCCGGGCGTCGTTCCACCACGAAGGTATACAGATCCTCCTTGGGTACGCCGTCGTCCTTGCGCGCGGCGTTGATGACGCCGCCGGAGCCGAGAAACAGCGTGCCCTTGAACAGACCGTGGGCGATGAGGTGATAGATGGCCAGCGAGAAGGCGCCGATGCCACACTCCATGATCATGAAGCCCATTTGCCCCATGGTGGAGTAACCCAGTGATTTTTTGATGTCGTTCTGGGTGAGCATCAACACCGAGCCGATCACCGCCGTGAACAGGCCCATGATAAATACCCAGTGCAGCACGTCGGAGCTGTGCACGAAGACGGGCGCGAAGCGGTTGATCAGGAAACCGCCGGCGTTGACGATGCCGGCATGCATCAGGGCCGAGACGGGCGTTGGACCGGACATGGTGTAGGGCAGCCAGGTATGCAATAGAAATTGCGCCGAGCGGGCGAAGGCGGCCAGGGCAATCAGCCATGCGATCACTTCCGCCAGTGGCAGCCCCAGCACCTGGTGTGCCGCCGGCGCGGCATTGATCTGCTCGAAAATGAACGGCAGCGACCAGGTACCGTAGGCTTGGTAGAGCAGCACGGCGGCGATAATCAGCGGCAGGTCGCCGATGCGATAGGTAATCTTGGTCCAGAAGGCATAACGAAAGGCCGAGACATCGCGGGTGTTGTGGCCCAGTAGAAAGTAGAGCAGCACGCCGACCAGATGCCAGGAGATGAGCAGGGTCAGCAGGTCGCCGGCGGCTACCATGAGCAGTAAGGTGGCGGTCATCAGATCGAGCAGTACGAAAAAGCGCACATAGCCCGGCTCTTCCGCCATGTAACGCAGCGAGAAGATGTGCACGATCAAGCTGATGCCGGCAATCACCAGGGCCATCAGGCTGCTGAGGGGATCGTGCAGCAGTATTATCCAGCTATGGTTCAGGGTCACCGTATGCGGACCGTGTCCGCTCAGTGCCAACCAAAGCGCGACCGCGGCAAGTGCGAAGGTGAACACTGTGCCGATCACACTTATTCGCACTATCCGCCGGCCTGTACGGCGTGCCAGCGAATGAGTCAGCAGCGCCGATAGCAGCGGTATTGTGGGTATCAGTAGGATGATCTTTTCCATGCTATTTATCACCTGTCGCCAGCAGTGGTGCCGCTGTCACTCTGATTTTTCAACCCAGCTGAGTATATCGACATCAAAGATAGCGAGTGATCGAAATTACGAATGGGGTTCATTGCCTCGAGGCAATGTCCACGTTTGGTGATGCTGAGGCGTTCGGGTTTTTTAACGTTCTATCAACATCACAAAGCGGGATCAGCGTCGATAAAAACACATGACCGGTGTTGAAAAGCCGGGGCGTGCATGTCTGCTTGGATTTCAGCGCGAGCCCCTGCAATTGATGGGGACGTTGATGAAGCCGTACTGCAGATGCGGCCGTTTAGCGCGCGGCCTCCGCCTGGAATAAGCGAATGCCGTGAGCAACTCAGGCGTGGTGGTTCGCGTGCGCATGGATATGCCGGCTTATACTGTGCTGCTGCGCAGCTAAGATGAGTTCGACGCGCTGTGCTGTGTGTTCAGCCATGTCCTTAGAATCAGTTCCGCCGCCACTTGATCCACGGCGCGTTTACTCTGGCTTTTTTTTATGCGGCCGTTGCGGCGCGATGCACTGATAATACTTTCCGCTTCAATGGAGCTGAGACGTTCGTCCACCAGTTCCACCGGCAGTCGATAACGGCCATTGAGTTGATTGGCGAAACGGCGTGCCGTCCGGCTCATGTGGTGTTCCGTGCCGTCCATGTTCAGGGGCAGGCCGACCAGCAGCAATTCCGGCTGCCATGCTTCGATCAGGCGGCTGATGTGCCCCCAGTCCGGCTTGTTGTGTTTGACGCTGACGGTGTCGAGGGCCTGGGTGGTGGCGACGAGTTGTTGCCCCACGGCCACGCCGATGCGTTTTTGGCCGTAGTCGAAGGCCAGCAACGTGGACTGTGTCATGCGTGGCCGATATCTTCGGAGAGCAGTTCCAGGTCGATGCCCAGCAGCGAGGCGGCGGCGTGCCAGCGTTTTTCCACCGCGGTGTCGAAGATGATTTCGGGTGAGGCGGGCACGCTGAGCCAGGCGTTCTGCGCCAGTTCCTGTTCCAGTTGACCTTTGCCCCAACCGGCGTAGCCCAGGGCCACCAGGCTTTGGCTCGGGCCGTGTTGTTGGACGATGTCCTTGAGGATGTCGCTGGAGGTGGTGAGGGCGATTTCGTCGGAGACGAACAGGGTGCCCTCCCAGTTCCTGCCCGGGCGGTGCAGGATGAAGCCGCGCTCCTGCTGCACGGGGCCGCCGAAATAGACCGGCTGCGCGCCGATGGTTTGGTCCTGGTTGTCGATCTCCAGGTGTGCCAGGATCTCTTCCAGGCGCAAGTCCAGCGGCTGGTTGATGATGATGCCCATGGCGCCCTCGTCGTTGTGCTGGCAGATGTAGGTGACGCTGTGAAAAAAGTTCGGGTCATCCAGCTGCGGCATGGCGATGAGGAAGTGATTGGTCAGACTCACGGTATCCATGGCCATAGTATCGTCGTTGCGGCAGCCATCAGCAAGCCGCAAACCAGCTTCAGCGGATCATCAGTGGGTGCTCAGCTCGTTGCCTGAGGTGAACAGACAGGTGCGGGTGATATGCAACACATCGGTGTCCTCCAGCATCTCCGGCGGCAGCGGCGCATAGGGGCCGGCCAGGCGTACGATGCGTCGTGCCGCGTCGTCGAGGATCTTGTGGTCGGAGGGGCGCAGGATGGTGATCTGGCGGATGGTGCCGTTGGCATTGATGGCTACGTCCATGATCAGGCTGCCCGACAGGCCGCGGCGCTTGGCGGCGTCGGGATAGTTGAGATTGCCGATGCGTTCGATCTTGCGGCGCCAGGCGTCCAGGTAGGCGGCGTCGCGGAAGGACCGGGTACTGGCCGAGATGTAGCGGTGTTTCTCCTGCCTGGAATAGACCTCAAAGGACTCCTTGATCTCGGCGCTCAGGCGGGCGATCTCCTGGCCGCGGCGGATCAGTTCCGCCGAGGTGGCCTCCGCGGCCGGCTGTTTGTCGGGGGTTTCCAGGGTATAGACCTGGGTCGGGGCGTCGTGCCGGGTCAGCACCTCCTTTTGGGCGGTGGGCACCGGCGCGGCAGTCTGTTCCGGACGCAGGATGTCCGAACCGCCGTCTACCGGCAGCGGCAGCTCCCGGGCCGCCTCTATGGTGCGGGGCGTTTTTTGGTCGCGGGTGTTGCCCATGCCGCCCTGCTCCACCTGGGCCAGGAACTCGGCCTCCGCGGGTGCCTTGGAATCGTTTTTCTCCACCAGGATCACCTCCAGGGTGGGCAGGGGCGACTTATCGTCCATCAGGTCGCGGAAATCGAAGCCGATCCCCAGGATGACGATGGCGTTCAGGGCCAGGGAGAGAAACAGGGTGAAGACCAGCCGGTCGCCGGCGGAAACCTTGGCGCTGGTGACTGCTGCACTCATGTCTGTACTTGCTTGATCATATGGTTAGCGATTATGCCACTGCCGATGCCGAAAACAACGGCGACCGTCATGAGTATCGGCAGCAGGTGGAATAATCCTTGATGGGGAATGAACAGTGCGTAGGCGGTGAAAAACTGCGCCGCCATGTGGGCCATGGCCGCCAGCAGGCTGTAGCCCACCGGTCCCAACCCCAGGGGCAGGCGGCTGGCCAGCCCCAGCACCACCACGCCGGCCACGGCGCCGCTCAGACTGAGGGCGAAGGTGGGCGACAGGAAGGTACCGATCAGGATCGACCCCACCAGCACCCGCAGGATGGCCACCCAAGCCGCGATGCGCCAGCCATAGTGGATCAGACAGATGATGGTGATGATGTTCGCCAACCCCGGTTTGACGCCGGGGATGGGGGCGGGCAGGGCGCTCTCGGCAATATGGATGGTGATCGCCAGGGCGGCTAGCCAGGCGATGCGCTGGTCGTCGCGGGTGGTTTGGATGCGTAGCTTCATGTGTTCCAGTGTATCGGAAACAGGGATCAGAAATTCACCGCGTCGAAGCGTTGGTCGCGTCCTACGATCTGCACCGTGACGCCGTTGGGCAGGCAGGCGGCGAGCTGGCCGTCCTGGTCCAGCCAGCCGGTCAGCAGGCACTGTTTGCCCTGGCAGGGGCTGTCGATGAAGCGCACCTGGCGGTCGCGGATTTCGATCAGGCTGGTGCCCAACGCCCCCTCCACCTCGATGTGTTTGTCCTGGTCCAGGGGCAGCGTCAAATCCTTGCCGCCAGCCACCCGGATTTGCACCACCTCGCCTGCCGAACTGTTGCCCCAGAATTGCAGATACAGCAACGGCAGCAGCAGCACGGCCAGTGCGATGACGAATTTGTCGGCCCGGGTCACGGTTCGATCACCGTCTTTGGCGCCGGGTCGATCTCTAAGCGGATGCGCTTGGCCATGGTCCGTGTCATGTGCACGGTGCCTTGTTTGTCCACCAGCATCACCTCCTCGATACCCATCCGCCGCGCCGTATCGCGCCACAGCGAAGGTCCGGCGATAAAAATCGCGGTGGCGGCGGCGTCGGCGGTGGTGGCGTCGGGATGGACCACCGTGACCGAGGTGGCGCCGCGTGCCTGGCGGCCGCTGCGTGGATCGATGATGTGATGATAGCGTCGGCCTTCATATTCGAAATAGCGCTCGTAGTCGCCCGAGGTGAAGACGCTCTCGTCGCCGTCGGTTTCGAGCGAGGCCAGCACGCCCGGCCGGCGCGGATGGCGGATGCCGATGCGCCAGGGTGTGCCGCCCTTGCTGCCGATGGCGCGCAGATCGCCGCCGGCGTTGACGATGGCGTTGGCGATGCCCATGTCGCGCAGTGCGGCGATGGCCTGGTCCACGGCGTAGCCCTTGGCGTAGCCGCCTACGTCGATCATGACGGCGGGATTGGCGCTGCTGAGGCGGCCGTCCTCAAGCTGCAATTGGCTCATCCTGGGGGCGGCGTCCACCAAGGCGGCGATCTCGGCCTCAGTGGGTGGTGCGGCATCGGGGCGCTCGTCGCTGTGAAAGCCCCACAGGGCGATCAGCTTGCCGACGGCGGGATTGAACAGATCACCGCTTTTGCGGGCCAAGTCGATGCCGGCCTGGATCAGGCGCTGTTGTTCGGCATCGAGACTGACGCTCTCGCCCTGTGCCAGTCGTTGGTTGATATCAGTCAGTTTGCTTGGCTGCCAGGCGTGCCAGTCGTGGTGGATTGCCTCCATTGTGTTGGTCACTGCAGTGACCGCCATGGCCGCCTGTTCCTCGTCTACGCCGTAGAGGGAGATATCCACCAGGGTGC
>JASBUE010000264.1 GCA_030148045.1 Candidatus Tenderia sp. | reverse complement strand
ATTACGCGCAAAGGGCGAAACCCAGGACCGCCCCCGTCGACCGCGACCGGCAAGCTGCCGCTCCGCCATACAGACATGCCCGGAACTCAGCCCCTGACCGAGCTTCTCCATGAGATGACGGTTGGTGGAGTGGATTTCAGGATGCAGTTCAAAGGTGGCGATGAGATTGCGGCCGGATTCATCCATGGCGGCGAGGATGGCCTCGCGCTCGAGCAGTTCCACCGGCTGGGCCAGGCGATAGCCTTTGCCGCTGACGGAATAACAGTCGATCCCCAGTTGTTGCAGTGCCTGGATCTGCTTCCAGACGGCGGTGCGGCTGATGCCGAGCCGGGCACCGACTGTTTCACCGGAGTGAAAACGACCGTCGGCCAGGATTCTGAGCAGTTCCAGTTTCGTCTTCATGGCTCTATTTTAGCGCCCTTTGAAAATCCTGCGTATGGCCAAATCCGACCGAGCCAGGCACGGCAATTTGTCACCAACGGCAAACTCTTCTGGATCTCCAAGTACTACAGCGGCGACAAAACCGATGTGCAAGCGGTGCGACTATCGTAAGTGCGGCCGTCAAGCGCCGGACATTCTGCTACCTGACGGCAGCTCTCTCTGAAATTAAAATAAAAAAGCCGGGGCCATCGGCGCCCGGCTTTGGGGTCACTGAAACGCTGTCGCGGTTTTAAAGCTCTGCGGCGTGCTTGGACAGATAAGAGGCCACGCCTTCGGCGTCGGGCTTCATGCCTTCCTGCCCCGCCTTCCAGCCGGCCGGGCACACTTCGCCGTGCTCTTCGGTGAACTGCAAGGCGTCGACCAGGCGCAGCATCTCGTCCACGTTGCGGCCCAGGGGCAGGTTGTTGATCTGCTGGTGCTGAACGATGCCGTCCTTGTCGATCAGGAATGAACCACGCATGGCGACACCGGCATCGGGGTGGCTCACATCGTAGGCATTGGTGATCTCGTGCTTGACGTCAGCGACGATGGGAAATTTGACTTGGCCGATACCGCCCTTCTCCACCGGGGTTTCACGCCAGGCGTAGTGGGTGTATTGGGAATCGATGGAGACACCCACCACCTCGACGCCGCGCTTCTTGAACTCTTCCAGGCGATGGTCGTGTGCGATGATCTCGGACGGGCAGACGAAAGTGAAATCCAGTGGCCAGAAAAATAGGACAACATGCTTGCCCTTCAGATCTGAGAGCTTGAAGTTTTCATTGATGCTGCCGTCAGGCATGACGGCGGCGGCGGTAAAATCAGGTGCAGGACGTCCAACGAGTACGCTCATTTCTTTCTCCCTTTGATGTTGTTTTCCAGTTAGACTAATTCTAAATCGAGTATGTAAACCCTAGCGCTTTCCGGCGATAAAATCAAGCCCTGCTAGATTTTGCGTTGGCTATTCTATCGCACCCAAGCGGCGCAGTCGCGTTACAATTTGTCACCATGTCGCAACAACCCCACTATCGCGGACGCTTCGCCCCGTCGCCGACGGGGCCGCTCCATTTCGGCTCCATGGTAGCGGCGGTGGGCAGTTATCTGCAGGCCCGCCAACAACGCGGCAGCTGGGGGGTGCGCATCGAAGACCTGGACCCGCCGCGTGAGGTGCCGGGCGCCGCCAGCAGCATCCTGCACACCCTGGAACGATTCGGTCTCTACTGGGACGACGAGGTGGTCTATCAGAGCCAACGCAGCGAAGCCTATATCGCGGCCCTGGAACGCCTGTCGGCCGAGGGAGTGGTCTATCCCTGCGGCTGCACACGTCGCGAGATTACCGAGCGCGGGACGGTCGGTCGTTACGGCCCTATTTACCAAGGCATCTGCCGCCAGGGTCTGAGCAAGCACAAACAGCCGCGCACCCTGCGCGTCCTGACCCATGACGCGCCCATCCGCTTCAACGACGCCCTGCTGGGCAAGTTCGAGCAGCGCATCGAAAAAGAGGTGGGTGACTTTGTGGTGCGCCGCGCCGACAGGCTGTTCGCCTATCAGCTGGCGGTGGTGGTGGACGACGCCGAACAGCGCATCAGCGAGGTGGTGCGCGGTGCCGATCTGTTCGACAACACGCCGCGCCAGATTCATCTGCAACGACTCCTGAACGTGCCCACACCGCGCTATGCCCATCTACCCGTGGCGGTGACGGCCGACGGGCAGAAGCTCAGCAAACAGACCGGCGCGGCCGGTATCCATGAGCAGCGGCCGCAAATGGTGCTGATTCAGGTGCTCCGTTTTCTGAATCAGCAGCCCCCGGCGGAGCTGGTCGACGCCGAGCTGGACGCGCTATTGCGGTTGGCCATCGAGCACTGGCGCCTGGAGCAGGTCCCCCGGGAGAAGCGAGCCGCCCCGTTAATCCAGGCCTAACCAGTTTCGGCGTTTCGCCTCGGTGCGGCGGTCGATGTCCCGCAGTAGCTGGAGTTCAACTGTATCCCGCGGCGGCGATTGCAGTATGACCTGGAGGCTCATCAGCTCGTCGCGCCGGAAGACGTGGATGACTACCGTCTCGCCCGGCTTGTATTGACGCAGCAGTTTTTCCAGATTGCTTGCGTTGATCTTGAGCCCGTCCAGCGCGATCAACACATCGCCGGCTGCGAGCCCCGCCTGCATCGCCGCGCCGCCTTCATAAACGTTGGCCAGCTTGAGATTGCCCGCCTCGACCATTGTCTTAACGCCCAGCTCCGGCCGGGCGGCGAGCTGTTCGACAGTCAGCGAACTGGCTTTGCCGCCCGCATCGGCGGCCGATTCCGCCGGGCGCAGGATAAATTCGACGCCGACGGTTCCGAGCAATTCGGCCAAGGGCGGATCTTCGGTGCCGTAAACACAACGCTGAAAGAAGTCGGTTAAATCCGTGCCCGCCAGCGCCCCGGCCAGGCGTTCGATCTCGCCTTCGGGCACACCTTTTAGCGGTTTGCCGTAGTCACGCCACAGTCCTCGCATCAGGTCGTCCAAGGATATTTCGCCGTCACTGTTGCGCCGCAGGATGAGATCCAGGGCCAGCGCGATCAGGCTCCCCTTGCTGTAGTAGCTGACAATGGCATTGGGGGCATTTTCATCCTGGCGGTAAAACTTGGTCCAGGCATCGAAACTCGACTCCGCCACGCTCTGTTTGAATCGGCCGCGAGTCCGCCATACACGGGTCATGGTCTGGGCCAGGGCCTGCAGATAGGCCTCCGGCTTGATGCAGCCACTGCGCACCAGGGCCAGGTCATCGTAATATGAGGTAATGCCCTCGAAGGCCCACAGCTGCCGGGTGTAACATTCACTCTGCAGATCATACGGTAAAAACACTTCCGGCTTGATGCGTTTTACATTCCAGACATGGAAATATTCATGACTGCACAGCCCCAGGAAGGTACGGTAGTCGTCGCTGACCGCCTCGTCGCCCTTGCGCGGCAAATCTTCGCGGCTGATCAGCAGGCTGGTGGATGAACGGTGCTCGAGCCCGCCATAACCGTCACCTACAACCATCACCTGAAACAGATAACGCTTCATGGGCGGCAGTTCACCAAACAGATCGATGTGGGTCTGACATATGTTCTGCAGATCGGCGCAGATCCTATCCATGTCGGCGCGATGCCTGCCGGTCAGGACGACATCATGACGGACACCAGCGACTGTAAAAGCGGCCAAGGTAAAATCGGCAATTTCCACAGGGTGATCGATCAGGTCGTCGTAATTCTCCGCCTGATAGCGCCCGAAAGCGTACGGCTCAGCGCCGGCGGACTTCAATGTTGTCGCTACACGCCAACTGCCGATCACCTGACTCTTGGGAGGCAGAATATCTACCGTGCAGGGAATATCATCTTGACCATGAACCCTCAGGAATACGCTACTGCCGTTGAAATAGGCGTGGCTCTGGTCCAGATGGGCGGTGCGAACGGAAAGATCCCAGGCGTAAACCACATATTCGAGCACCAGCGGCCCCTGGCATGAGGCGACCCGCCACGTGGCCTTGTCCAGCTTTTCCAGAGGAACCGCCTTTCCTTGACATAGCGCCTTTATCCGAACGATATTCCTGGCGAAATCACGCACCATATAACTGCCTGGAATCCAGGCAGGTAAGGAAACCAGCTGGCCGGCCGGGTCGGGCTTTTCGATGTGACATGTCACTTGAAACAGATGAGCGGCCGGATCGGCGGCAATGATTTCATAATGCATAGCGGTAGATTCAGATTGTTTTATTACCGCCGATTGTATCGAAGAATCTGGGAAGGATGGACCACGTGGAACGGCCTAGATACACAAAAGGCCGACTCGCGTCGGCCTTTAGAACGATTGGCTGGTTTGGCTTAGCCACCCAAGCCAAAACCAACGGCTATCAAAATGAGAATAGCCAGGACTGTGGTTACAACAATTACACCGTCATCTTGATTAGCAGTCTTTTTTTCCATCTCTTTATCTCCTTACGAATTACCAGTTCAAAACACAACCGCAAGTGTTACTCCAATTCCACTCACACCACTTGTTTTAGTGTAGGTAAAAGTTACCATTTTTATCGGGGATTAAAACCCTTTTTTTAACTAAGCTATTAATTTTTAACACAAATACTTAATCAAAATACTCAGAATATTCTGCCCTCGACCCATCGGATGACTTGACCCACTGGAAGTGGGTAAGGTAGCCATAACGAATCCGCTAGGATTCTTTGGCAGATAAGGCACCCATAATGACGCCTGGAGCCGGAGGTGCCCATAATGAAAGACATAGTGCTTCTATGGGAAACGAAGGTATCCGTCCGGCAATCACACCTTTTCAGGCTGCCAGTTATGTGGCAGCAGTTCATTAATGGCGCTGGCCTTTTGACTCGGGAGACGATTGAGCACATCTTTAAGATAAGCATAAGGATCAAGCCCATTCATTTTGGCCGA
>JASBUE010000262.1 GCA_030148045.1 Candidatus Tenderia sp. | reverse complement strand
CCGGGGGTCGCGGGTTCGAGTCCCGTCCACTCCGCCAACAGTCGAAAAAGGGTGCAGAGCTGTTTCAGCCTGCACCCTTTTTATTTATCATCTCACTGTCGAATTCACCGGAAGAAATTCAAGACTTAAGCCATGCTGCAGCATATACGTGACAGAGCACAGAGTTGGATTGCGATCGCTATTATCGCGCTGTTAATCATCGGCCTCTCGACGGTTGCCTGGGATGCCTACTTCAGTCCGGACCCCGATGTGCCGGTGGCGAAAGTGAATGGGGAAAAGATCACCGCCAATGAATTTCAGCGTGCCTACCAACAACAACGTGCACGTCTGCAGAACATGCTCGGGGGCGCCGATATCAGCCAGTTCATTCCCGACGAGGATGAATTCAAACGAAATGTCTTGAAACGTATTGAAGAGGAAAAGCTGATCCTGCAAGCGGCACTTGATGCAGGCTATCGTGTCAGTGATGCCCTGCTGGCGCAACAGATCCGCAGTTTCGAGGCGTTTCAAAGCGACGGACGGTTTGCCCCGGCCCTCTATCAGCAATGGTTGAATCAGAATTTCATGTCGCCCGGCACGTTTGAGGACATGCTGCGCCGCGACGGGATTATCCAGCAATACCGCTTGGCAATTGCGGCGACCAGTTGGAGTACAGAGCAGGAAAACCGAAGACTGTACGGGTTACAGGAACAGCGGCGCGATGTCGGATACATCAGGATCCCGGTGGCCGATTATCTCGATCAGGTAAGTGTTTCCGATGAGGACGCCAAGGCCTATTACGAAGAAAACTCGGCCCGGTATGCCACACCGGAGAAAGTCAGTATCAAATACCTGGAACTCAGTATTGCCAATCTGACTCGGCATGTGGACGTGAATGAGGGCAAGTTGCGCGAGCTTTACCAGGAGCGGCGATCAGAGTTCGGTGTGCCCGAAGAGCGGCGCACGCGCCATATTCTGATCGAGGTGCCGGGCGCCGCGACGGAGGCTGAGGTCGAGGCGGCGCGCAAGGAAGCCCAGGCGTTGTACGAACAGATCCAGGCGGGCGAATCGTTCGAGGCGCTGGCGCGCGAGCATTCCGACGACATCGGCTCGGCCAATGACGGCGGTGACCTGGGTTATATGGCGCGAGACACCATGATGGACCCTGCCTTGGCGGACGCCGCCTTCTCGCTGGCGGAGGGTGAGGTGAGCAGGCCGGTCAAGTCGGCCTATGGTTTTCATCTCATCAAGGTCGAAGACATCAAGCGCGGTCAGTCCAAGAGTTTTGAGGAGGTGCGTGCGCAACTGGAGCAGGAGTATCGACACCGTCAGGCCGAGGACATATTTTTCGAGCAGGGCGAGATTTTGGCCAATCTTACTTTCGAAAATCCGGATACCCTGGAAGTTGCGGCCGAGGAACTCGGGCTGAGCATTAAACAAACGCCGTTGTTTAGCCGTGAGCAGGGGAGTGGCATTGCCAGCAACCCGGACGTTCGTTCCACCGCCTTTTCCGATGAGGTGTTGATGGAGGGGCTCAACAGCCAAGTGCTGGAGCTCAACGGTGACCGCGTGGTCGTGCTGCGCGTGGACGAACACCAGGAGTCATCCATTCGCCCCTTCGAGGAAGTGAGACAACAAATTATCGACCAGTTGCGCCAGGAACGTGCCCGGGCCATGGCCGAGGAGGCCGGGCAGGCCATACTCGACTCCCTTACCGGTAACGGCGATCTCAAGGCCATCGCCCAGGAACGCAACCTGAGCTGGAATCATCCCGAACCCATTAAGCGCAATGCCCCAGGTTTGGATGCCAAGGTGGCACGGCACGCCTTCCAAATGCCGCACCCGGACGAGGCATCGCCCTCTTATGCCGGCCTGACCATGAGCAACGGTGACTATGCAGTCATCGCCCTGTTCAAGGTTACCGACGGCGATATTGAGTCCGCCGATGAGAATGTCATCGAGACCATTAATGCCGAGCGGGAGCGTTATTACGGCGCCACCGAACTGTTGGGGGCCATGGCCGATATGCGCCAGTCGGCCGAGATCAAGGAATACCTGGAAAACCTGTAACCATTATCGTCTCAACGCTACGCCAGGTTCCAGAGGGACGTCGCAAATGAAGCTCAAGCTGCATTGGCAAATCCTCATCGCCCTGGTGCTGGCGGTGATCGTCGGCCGCCTGACCGGCACCGACACCGCTGTCTTCGGCATCACTTTTTACGATGTTTTCGCTTTCGTCGGCACCCTGTTTCTCAATGCCCTGAAGATGCTGATCGTGCCGCTGATCGTCTCGTCGATCATCGTCGGCATCGCCGGTATCGGTTCCGGCGGCGACCTGGGGCGCTTGGGTGGCAAGACCATCCTCTACTATGCCACCACCAGTTTGCTGGCCATCCTTGTCGGCCTGATATTCGTGAATGCCCTGCAGCCGGGCATCATTGACGGTCAACCGGCCCGGGATATGATCGGCCTGTCGCAAGACGTCTCCTCCGTGGCGGAGAAGGTGGAAGGCAGGGGGGCGGGCGACATCGCCGGCATATTTCTGCGCATGGTACCCACCAATATCGTCGCCGCCGCGGCCGATGGCCAGATGCTCGGCCTGATCTTCTTCAGCCTGTTGTTCGGCTATTTCATGACCCGGGTTTCGCACAGTTACGCCTCCACCCTGCATACCTTCTTGGAGGGTGTGTTCGAAGTCATGATGATGATCACCGACTGGGTGATGAAGTTCGCGCCCATCGGTGTCTTCGCCCTGGTCGCCAAGGTGATTGCCGGTACCGGTTTCGCCGCCTTTGTGCCCTTGGCCTGGTTCACCGTGACGGTGTTGGCGGCGTTGGGTTTTCATTTCCTTGTTACGCTGCCGCTGTTGTTGCGTTATGTCGGTGGCGTGCACCCTTTGCGCATGTATCGCGCCATGGCGCCGGCCCTGCTGACGGCGTTTTCCACCGCCTCCTCATCGGCCACCCTGCCGTTGACCCTGGAGTGCGTCGAAAAAAATGCCAAGGTCTCCAATCGCACCAGCAGTTTTGTCCTGCCACTCGGGGCCACCATCAACATGGACGGCACAGCCCTGTACGAGTGTGTGGCGGCGATCTTTATCGCCCAGGCCTACGGCCTCGAGCTCAGCTTCGCCCAGCAGTTTCTGATCGTGGTGGTGGCGCTGATGACCTCCATCGGCGTGGCGGGTATTCCCTCGGCCAGCCTGGTGGCGATCTCCATCATCCTCACCGCCATCGGCCTGCCGCTCGAGGCGCTGGGGCTGATTCTGGCGGTGGACCGCATCCTGGATATGTGCCGCACCGGTGTCAATGTTTTCAGTGATTCCTGCGGTGCAGTGATTGTCGCCCGACTGGAAGGGGAGCGGCGGGTGTTGACGACCGACGAGGAGGAGCGCCGCCTCAAGTCCCATGCCTGAATTCCGAAGGTTTGCAGGCACAAGAAGGCGGCTGTCACGCCCGCTTTTTCTTTACAGTGAAGCTAGGGCCTGTTAACACTAATTTCGGAGCAGCGTTGCTGCCCCAGAACGGGCCAGGCAATACTCACAGAGCACAAGGGCGCGAGGAGT
>JASBUE010000257.1 GCA_030148045.1 Candidatus Tenderia sp. | reverse complement strand
GCATGTCCGGCGCTTCCTGGAGCCGGGTTGGGCCGGCGACCTCTATGGCTCTGCCCATCGCCGGCCGCGTGGCACCATCTGGCTGTACGCGCTGTTGGCGGCCTTTCCCTTGAGTCTACTCCTGCTGGCGGCATTGGCCAGGCGGGCCGCGGGCAGGTGGCATCTGCGCGGGGCGCGGGCGGCGCTGCTCGATACAACCCACAGCTATCTGCTGCTGTGGCTGCTATTCCCGCTGCTGTTCTTCTCGGTGGCGCGTAATATCCTGTGGACCTATGTCTTGCCGGCGCTGCCTGCATTTTCCCTGCTGGCGGCAGTCTATCTAGAAAAACAGGCAGGCCGCCGGGCCCTGCTGGCGCAACCGCGCATCCAGTTCGCGGCGGCATTGCTGGTGCCGGTGTTGCTGGTGGTGTGGACGGGTTACACGGTGCTCAATGGCGACAAACTGAAAACGGAGAAGGACTTGATAGAAACCTATCGCGCCGTGGCCGCGCCGGGCGATGCTTTGATATACCTGGAGAATCGCCCCTTCTCGGCGCGCTTCTATTCCCGCGGCCAGGCCCAACTGTTGCCATTGGCGGCACTGAACAGGCAACTCACCGGCAGTGTGAAAAGTGATGGCGGAAAAACCCTCTATTTCGCCATTCCAAGCGATTCAGTGAACACAATCGACGCCCGCACGCGACAGCGGCTGAAGCATGAATTCAGCAACCGTCGCTTCGAACTCTACCGCCTGACAGCAGGGTGATGTCACCCGCCAAAAGCGGTTAAAGCCCGCCGTCATACTATTGACCCGACCCTCATCGCCTCCTGGTGTTTAAACCAGGAGCAGCGTTACCGGATGCGTTTCCGCCATCGAGATGACACAAACCTTGCAAAATTGTAATGAGGCCGTCACCGTTCCGACAGTAAGCCGGAACTATTGTCGTGCTAAGGAGAGCAGAAATATGACTCGCGAATAAAGAGGCGGGTGAGGTCTCGGGATTCCCGACGCATAGAAACGTCCACCCGTGGGGGCATCCCGTTTTCCCTCGTCGCCGATGTGTCCAGGGTCCAGGGATTAGCTGCAATAGGAGGGGGTGAAATGAAAAACAGCCTGGCAGGTCAATGTCCCGTATGCGCAATGGAGGTGGAATCGTCTCAGTACCAAACGCGGTACCACAAGATGTATTTCCATTTCTGTTCCGAACAGTGTCTGGAAACGTTTGAAGCGATGCCCCAGTTCTATGCGAGCGGGGCGGCGGGAAAGCGCACCCCCGTGCTTAAACACCGCAATCTGCGTTTGGCGGGGCCGTGCGCCCCTGAAGAGTTGCAGGTGATCGTGGCCCGTCTGAGAGAGATGATGGGCGTAACGGAGGTATGCGTTCAAGGCGACCGCCTTCAGGTCAGCTATGACCTGTTGCAGGTCAAACTGGTCCGGATAGAGCAACGGCTGAATGAACTGAAGGTGGCCCTTGACGCCGGTTGGTGGCAACAGGTAAGGCGAGGCTGGGCACGCAATAGTGAGGAAAATGAATTGGCCAACCTGACACGCCGCGTCGGTGCGTGCTGTAACCGGCCGCCGCCAGGGGCTTGATATTGATTCGCATACGAGTTGGAAAGAGATTATCTGCCCGGTGTAAGTGAGAAGGGAAGAGCGAACTTGATTTGGGTGTTGCCCGTATCTTTTAGACTGGCAGGCGCACCGGGCTTGAGGAGGAGAGACGAACAGTGATGATGACAGTGAATGAGTTGGCCCGGAAGGCGGACGTGACCACCGATACCGTTCGCCACTATGTGCGCATCGGCTTGCTGCAGCCTGAACGACATCCTGACAACGGTTACAAGTTGTTCAATCCGACGGACGTGCAACGGTTGCGTTTCATCCACCAGGCGAGGCAACTGGGTTATTCTCTCAAAGAGATCAAGGCTATATTTTTCGAATGCCAGCAAGTCGATACAGTCTGCCCCAAGGCCCGGAAAATTCTCCGACGGCGTATGAAGGACAATCGCGCCAAGCTGCGGGAAATGAATAAATTGCAAAGAAAGCTGGAGAGGGAGGTCGCCTTGTGGGAAAAGAAATTTCCCGACGGGGCGCCCGATAGTGATTCGGTTTGGCGTTTAATAGAATCGGCGCCGTAAGCGGAAATCATCGTCTCTCTCTGACACTGAAGGTGATAACAGAGGATCTACAGCATCGTCCCCAGAGGGGCAGCAACGAGTTCTATCATCTGTGATTGGAGCCGGAGCTGGTCTACCCCCTGTGTCCGTTGCTGCGATTATGTCCGCCGCAAACCATGCCCTGATCCTGTGCCCTTGGGTGCAGGCGTCCGGGGCACAGCGGGCAAAGGCTGTAGCGATGGTGGATGGAGCCGCCTACTCGATATGGCGCCTTTACTTGGCGGGCTGCGCCTTCTACTTTATTTGAAAGGGGCGGTATCGATCAGTGTGCCAGTGTTATGATGCTGGCCGGCCACGTGCATCAGCCCCTTTCGATACCGCCGCGGCGTGATGATATTTATCATTGCATGGAAGGTGCGCGAAAAATATCTTAATGTACGTCGATAACACACCGCCAAGAGACGCGGCATGATAAGAATTAAAACGAGGAGGGAAATTCGCATGTTAAAGAGATGTAGAGCGCTATTGTTCACATTGTTATCCCTTGGCGTGTTTGAGCCGGTGATCGCTGCCGAGATGGTGGATGCGGAACAGCTTTTCAAACAAAAATGTGCGTTATGTCACGCCATTGATAAAAAGAAGCTGGGGCCGGCAGTCAACGCCATGAGCCGCGACGTGGAATCTCTGCGCGAGACCCTCATGAAGGGTAAGAATGCGATGCCCGGCTTTGCAGACAAACTGACCGGTGCGGAGATAGATGCGTTGGTCGATTACCTCATTAAGAAAATGGGAGGTGTGGATTAACAAATATCAATAATCGGTGGGCAGAATCTGTTTGACGACGTTTAACAATAGACGATTGACTTGTGTGCACACATAGGTTTTATCGTTGTGGGCAAAATCTGTTTGACGACGTTTAACAATAGCCATGTCAGGGAGGGTTGGAAATGAAGAGGGGATGCCGCACCAGGCAGATTAACGCTATCAGTATAATGGGCCGATCCAGAATCGCTTTAGTGGCCACGCTGCTCGCGGGAATTATGTTCGCTAACACAGCACAAGCCATTCCCGCCTTTGCGCGCAAATATCAAACCGAATGTAGTACTTGCCACAGCGCCTGGCCCGCGTTGAATGCCGCCGGGCGCAAGTTCAAGGAGAATGGTTATCGCCTCGCCAGGGATGAGAAGCCGGGGTTTATGGACTGGGACCAGACGCTGCCGGTGACCGCCTTCATCAAGGGGCGGCCCTATGAAAAAAGGGATAGTGGCGAGAAGACATTACGCGCCCTCCATGAAGTGGAAGTCATGGCTGCCGGTGCCATGGCTAATAATTTCTCAGGGTGGTTCGAGCTGGAGGCCGAGGATGATGCGGATTTTAATGTCGAGGTGAAGTCCGCTACGTTCGGTTATCACGCCAGCGAGGCGGTTAACCTGCAACTCTCCTGGGGATCAATTACCGGCAGCGATCCTTATGATGTCTACAGCGATGCCCGCAAACTGACCCGCAACCGCACTTCGGTGTACAACCAGCCGTTTGGCGGTGCGGATGCTGATGGCCGGCTGCGTGATGCCCGGCAGAATATCACCCTCTATGGTAGACCGATCGAGACGCTTTTTTACAGTGTCGGTATCAGCGGTGTTAAAGGGGATACAGAGGGCGAAGACAGCGATGCGCTCAGCGCCCGCTTGGCACTGGATGTTACCCCGGAAACCATGGTCGGGCTGATGGCCATCAGCGGCACCTGTAAAGCCACAAATGCGAATTGTACAGTGGACCGTGACTTTACCCGTAGCGGCATTGATGCCCAGGCGGATATTGGCGATCTCCGCCTGATGGGCGCAATGTTAAAAGCCAGCGATGACAACAGTGCGGCAACGGCCGAGGTCGATAACAACGCTGCCTATGTTGAAGCCCGCTATACGTTCACAGAGAACGGCCGTCCTTCCTTCGTGCCTTTGCTGCGGCTGGATAGTTACGAAAAGAATAACGGTCGGGATGATTTCGACGAGATTACCGTCCAGGTGGCCTATTATTTTGCCGAAAATGCCCGTGGGTTTATTGAATACTGGGATGTGAGTGGACCGACTTCGGCGGATGATGACAGTATGGTGACGTTACAAGTGGAAGCGGGATTCTGATGCTTATCACGATCGTCATTAAACGAGTCGCCCACGCGCTTCGGTTGCGGGAGTTCTGAAATGTAAAGCACCGGGCAGGACACAGGCCGCTACGAAATCCGCTTTCACGGCCGTGGCGGGCAGGGCGCGGTCTCGGCGGCGGCCTTGCTGGCCCTGGCGGCCTTCGAGGACGGCCATGAGGCCCAGGCCTTTCCCAAATTCGGTTCCGAACGGCGCGGCGCACCGGTGGAGGCTTATGTGCGCATCACTGGCGCACCCATCCGCGCCCACAATCAGGTCTACACCCCGGATGCGGTGGTGATCCAGGACAGTACCCTGCTCCAGTCCGAGCCGGTGTTGCAGGGGCTCAAGCAGGATGGCTGGGTCATCCTGAACAGTGAGGAGCCGCCAGTGGATGATTTTACGGCAACGGCGCAGCGCTGGGTCGCTATTCCCGCCACGCGTATCGGCGAGCAATTGCTGGGGCGTCCATTACCTAATACGGTGCTGCTGGGGGCGCTGGCCGCGGTCACTGGCTGGGTCAGCCTGAAGGCGCTGGAACAGGCCGTCACCGGTCATTTGATGAGCAAGGGCGAGACGGTGGTCAAGGCCAATATCGAGGCCTTGCACGCGGGGTACCAGGCGGTCGCTGCGGGACAGGAGCAGGCATCATGAGGCAACTTCTGGAAGGTTCCCACGCCGTGGCCGAGGCGGTGCGCCTGTGCCGGCCCCAGGTAATCGCCGCTTATCCCATTACGCCGCAAACCCACATCATCGAGCACTTGGCCCAGTTCGTCGCCGATGGTGAATTGAGCGCGCAGTTCATCAACGCCGAGAGCGAATTCGGGGCCGCCTCCGTGGTATTGGGGGCTGTGGCCGGCGGTGCCCGGGCCTTCACCGCCAGCGCCTCGCAGGGACTGCTGCTGATGACCGAGGTGTTGTACAACATCGCCGGCATGCGGCTGCCGTTGGTGATGGTCTGCGCCAACCGCGCGGTCAGCGCGCCGATCAATATTTTCAGCGACCACCAGGACAGCATGAGTCTGCGTGATGCCGGCTGGATACAGCTCTATGTGGAGAGCAATCAGGAGGCGGTGGATACCATCATTCAGGCCTATCGCATCGCCGAGGCCTGCGAACTGCCGGTGATGGTGTGCATGGACGGTTTTTTCCTCACCCATACCTTCGAACCGGTGGCGATTCCCGCTCAGGCCACGGTGGACGAGTTCTTGCCGCCGTTCCGCTTCGCCCGCACCCTCGACCCCCTCCGGCCGATGACCCTCGGTGGCGGCAGCGAACCGGACAATTACCTGGAGTACCGCGCCGACCAACACCAGGCGCTGAAAGAGGCCCGTAATGTGGTTGCCGCCATGGATGCGGAGTTTAATGATCACTTCGGCAGAGGATACGGCGGCCTGGCTGAGCCCTACCGCCTGGAAGGCGCGGACACCATCATGGTCACGCTGGGCTCCACCATGGGTGCAGTGCGTGACGTGGTGGACACGCTACGCGAACGGGGCATGCCGCTGGGCGCCTTGCGGCTGCGCTGTTTCCGGCCCTTTCCTGCGCAGGAACTGGTGCAGCACCTTGCCGGCGCGAAGCAGGTCGTGGTGCTGGAAAAGGCTGTTAGTGTGGGCGCGGGCGGCATTGTCGCCGGTGAATTACGGGCGGCCCTGCAGCAGGCGGGCATGCCGATCCCGGTCGAGGGCGTCATCGGTGGTCTCGGTGGCCGCGACCTGACGCCGGCGGTGATCGAGGCGATCTTCCGGGGAGTGAAATCGGACGGTGTTGATTCATTTTTGGAGTAGCCAATCACCACGAAGCTCACTAAGATGGAATTTGATCCTCTGTCAAAAAGGGTTCTGGTTTAACTGCATAACTGCCAGACCTTTAACTATGAAAAATGATATGACTGACCCGGCCGCTACAGCGTGCGTAAATATTACGTTTTGTCTTCGTGCTCTTCGTAAGCTTTGTGGTGCATACAATCCCATTAAGGAAGGAGCGTTCCATGGATACGCGGGATACGTTTCGACATAACGTGCTTACCTCCGGCCACCGCGCCTGTTCCGGCTGCGGCGAGGCCATGGCGGCGCGCATGGTGGCCGACCTGATCGGCCCGCAGGCCGTCTATGTCAACGCCACCGGCTGCCTGCAGGTCTTCACCACCCACAACCAGCAATCGTCATGGCAGGCGCCGTGGATCCATTCCGTATTCGGCAATGCGGCCGCGGTGGCCGCCGGTGTCGATGCGGCCTTGCGCGCCCGGGGTGAGGAGACGCCCGTGATCGTGCAGGCAGGCGACGGCGGCACCTTCGACATCGGCCTGCAATGTCTCTCCGGCATGATCGAGCGCAATCACGATGTGCTGTTCATCTGTTACGATAACGAGGCCTACATGAACACCGGCGTGCAACGTTCCAGCTCCACCCCTCACGCGGTGCGCACTACCACCTCGCCGCCGGGCCGGATCAGCGAAGGCAAGCATCATCTCAAGAAAGATTTGATCTCCATCGTCGCCGCCCATCGTATGCCGTATGCCGCCACCGCCACCGTGGCCTATTTCCCGACCTCAAGGCCAAGGTGGACAAGGCCATGGCGATAAAAGGG
>JASBUE010000251.1 GCA_030148045.1 Candidatus Tenderia sp. | reverse complement strand
GGATGAAGCCCTGCTTACCAATCCGAACACAAGTTTCCGGACAACTTATGAACTCCTTAGGGCCTGAGGTGGATTTTAAATCCCCCTTGTCTCGACAGCGGGGAAGAATCCCTGCAATCAGCGGAACCATTTGATCAACGGCAGTTCCAGCGGGATACGGGCACCGTCGTTCAGCGGCACCACGCGGGGCGTAAAATCCCCCGCCGGCCGTTCGCTCTCGAGGCTCACCGCGTAGACATAGCCGTTGGCGGCACCGGTGATGGGCTCACCCCTTTGCATGGGAACGCAGACCGTCTCACCGGAGCGGCCGGGGTCGGCATAAAGCTGCACCTGCACATCCTCCGCCGCGATGTCACCGAGATAGACCTGCACCTCGAACAGATGCCGCCCGTCATGCCGATCGGTGACCAGATTGCCGAAATGGATACCCTGCCAGTGATGCCTTAGCCGCCGCTCCCAGTTACGCAGCGACTTGCCCAGTTCACCGTCATTGGCGCTGCGCAGGCGGTATGCCTCGGTCGCCGGCAGGTACATCTTCATGACATATTCACGCATCATGCGATTGGTGCTGAACTGCGGCGCCAGCTTGGCCATGCTGGCGCGCATGCGCGCGGTCCAGAGACGCGGAACCCCGGACGCATCGCGTCGATAGAATTCAGGCACGACCGTCTCCTCCAGAAGCCGGTACAACTGTTCCGCCTCCAGGCCGTCGTGACGGCTATCGGTATGGTTCTCTCCATCGCCGACGGCCCAACCCACATCCTCACCGTAGGCCTCGGCCCACCAGCCGTCCAGCACCGACAGATTCAGGCCGCCATTGGCGAGCACCTTCATGCCGCTGGTGCCGCAGGCCTCCCAGGGGCGACGCGGCGTGTTGATCCAGACATCCACCCCCTGCACCAGTTCCTGCGCCAGGGCCATATCGTAATCTTCCAGGAACACCACCCGCTGTTGCACCTCCGGACGCCGGGAGAAACGGGCCCAGTCGCGGATAAAGCGCTTGCCCGCCTCATCCTGCGGATGGGCCTTGCCGGCGACGATGATCTGCACCGGGGTGTCGTTGTTGGTCAACAGGCGTACCAGACGCGCCTCATCATAAAGCAACAGATTGGGACGCTTGTATTCGGCAAAGCGGCGCGCGAAGCCCAGCGTCAGGATATTGGGATCGAGCACATCCTGGGCCCGGTCGATCTCGGCCGCCGGGGCACCGCGATACCCCAGCTGTCGAATATGGCGACGGCGGGCATAGCTCACCAGGTCGGCCCGTTCGTGTCCTTTGAAGTTCCATAACTGTTCGTCACTGAGCCTTTCGATGGCGCCGGACAAGGGCTCCGGCTCGGCCAGCCAACGCGCCTTGTCCACCGCCTTGGTCCACAATTCATCGGCCCAGAGCGAATCCCAGGACGGCACGTGGACACCGTTGGTGATGTGGTCCACCGGCACGTCGCCGCGCGACCAGCGCGGATAGAGCGGATTGAAGATTTCGCGGCTCACCTCGCCATGCAGGCGGCTGACCCCGTTCACCGTCATACAGCAGCGCATGGCCAGGTAGGCCATGTTGAAAGGCTCCCCCTTGTCGTTGGCGTCCCGGCGCCCCAGGGCCAGCAATTCATCGCGCTCGACCCCCAGTCCATCCATATACTGCTGGCCGTATTCGAGGATCAGTTCGGGGGGAAAACGGTCGAAACCGGCGCTCACCGGCGTGTGGGTGGTGAAAACGTTGCCGGCGCGTGTGGTCCACAGCGCCTG
>JASBUE010000223.1 GCA_030148045.1 Candidatus Tenderia sp. | reverse complement strand
GACCAAGCTCGGCAACACCCTGCGCGAGGGCGACCGTATCGAAATCTATCGCAAACTGATTGCCGACCCGAAAGAGGTGCGCCGCCGCCGCGCCGCCGAGGGCAAAAATATGAAGAAGGGTGGTGGCGATTCCTAACTAATCCGAACGTAAGCTGCCCGCCCCCCCTTATACATAACCTTTAGCTTTCGTCGCCGTTATCCCGTTCTATCCTGCTGAGCGTATCACCGTCGAAATAGAGTATCAGGTGCCGGTATTCCACCTGTTTGCCACTCTGGCCCAGACTGTGGATATAGTCCCAGCGGTTCTTGTGAAAGGGGTCGAGCAGTTGAGGGGAGCCCAACAGGAACCTGACTTGACTTGTGGTCATGCCGGGCTTGAGCTGGGCCAGCATTTCCTCCGTGATGATGTTGCCCTGCTGGATTTCCAGTTTATGCGGGCTGCAACCGAAAACAAAGGTTGCGCAAAATATGATAGAAATGAGAAGCTTTTGCATGACTAAAAGAGTTCACTATTATAATTCTGGATTGCCCCCGGCCGACTGCTAGCCCACCGGTGCAGGAGTGGGCGAAGAGGTGATATCTGTCCCCGCTCCCGGTTCTCTCAGGAGGATCTCCGGAAACCGGAAGCTTACACTAATCCGCGTATTACTGTCATAGTGGCTGGTTACGTAACATAAGGAGTAAGAAATTGGAGCAAACCCAAGAATTAAAGAAGGCCGGCCTGAAGGCGACCGTGCCCCGGCTCAAGATTCTGGAGATCCTGGAGGCGAACAAGGATCAGCACATGCGCGCCGAGGATGTCTACAAGGCTCTGCTGGACAGCAATGAAGATATCGGGCTGGCCACTGTCTATCGGGTATTGACCCAGTTCGAGGCGGCCGGCCTGGTGGCGCGGCATCATTTCGAGGGCGGCCATTCGGTGTTTGAACTCGACCAGGGCGAACACCATGACCACATGCTGTGCATCTCCTGCGGGCGGGTGGACGAGTTTGTCGATGACACCATCGAGGAAAGGCAGAGGCTGATCGCCAAGCAGGCGGGCTACAAGATCACCAATCACAGCCTGCATATTTACGGCATTTGTCCCGAGTGCCAGAAGAAGGAAGTAGAGAAGTAATTTTGGAAACGGCCGGGACTGAAGTTTGAGGCCTCGGCTTGGCTGCCCTACCTACGAATACCCCCCGATTCTCCCTATTGTAAAGGGAGGGGCTGTGGCGCCCGGAAGATATGCCAAACAAAAAAACCGGTTACGCCGTCGCGGCGCGGTTGATCATCTCCTCGGCGTGGGCGCGGGTCTGGCGGGTGATTTCCACCCCGCCCAGCATGCGCGCGATTTCGTCCTGGCGCGCCTGGTCGTTGAGTTCCTCGATCAGGGTGCGGGTAGTGTTTTTTTCGATCCGTTTACTGACCTGGAAGTGATGATGGCCGAGCGCCGCCACCTGGGGCAGGTGGGTGACGCACAATACCTGGTGGTTCTTGCTCAGGCTGCGCAGCTGGTGCCCGACGGTCTCCGCCACCGCGCCGCCAATGCCGGTGTCCACCTCGTCGAAGATCAGGGTGGGGATGCGCTGGCTGTTGCTGAGCAGCACCTGGATGGCCAGGGCAATACGCGACAGCTCGCCGCCCGAGGCCACTTTCGCCAGCGGCTTGGCCGGATGGCCGGGGTTGGCAGCCACCTCGAAACAGATATTCTCCAGGCCGTGACGCTGTGGCGTGGCCTCTTCCCGCGGGATCAGGGCGACGCTGAATTTGCCGGCGGGCATGCCCAGTTCCTGGATGACGGCGCTGACCGCCTTGGCCAGTTTGGCGGCTGCCTTGCGGCGCTTCTGGCTCAACTTGGCGGCGCTGTCGGCGTATTCGCGGGCCAGCCGGCCGATCTCTTTTTCCAGTGTTTCCAGTTCGATGTCCACGTTTTCCAGCTGGCGCAGCTCCTCGCTGAATTCAGCCAGCAGCCCAGGCAGGGCTTCGGGGTCTACATGGTGTTTACGCGCCAGGTCGTGGATGGCGCCCAGCCGTTGTTCCACCCAGGCCAGGCGTGCTGGGTCCGGTTCCAGACGGTCGACGTAGTGGCGCAGCTCGCTGCAACCCTCCTGGATCTGTATGGCGGCCTCGTTGAGCATGTCACAGACCCCGGCCAGCTGCGGGTCGATGCGGCGCAGGGATTCCAATTCGGCGAGATGGTGGTTGATCAGTTGCAGGGCGTTGCCTTCGTCGCTTTCGTAGAGGGCTTCCAGCGCCGCGCCGCATTGCTCCAGTAATTTGCCGCCGTTGGCCAGGCGCCGCTGTTCTTCGTCGAGCTGGTCGAGTTCGTCGGCGCCCAGGTCGAGCGCCTCCAGCTCCTGGACGTGGTAGCGCAGTAACTCGAGGCGGGCGTCTTTCTCGCGCGCGTGGCGGCGCAGCGCTTCCAGTTCCTGGCCGGCCCGTTGCCACTGCCGGTGAAGATCGTGGATCTGTTCCACCAACGCCTTGTTGCCGGCATAGTCGTCCAGCAACAACCGTTGGATGTCGGGTCTGAGCAGGGATTGATGTTGATGCTGGCCGTGGATGTCCACCAGCATTTCGCCCAGCGCCTTCATCAGTTGCAGCTGCGCCGGGCTGCCGTTGATGTAGCCGCGTGAACGCCCTTCGGCGGAAATGACTCGGCGCAGCACGCACTCCTCACCGTCGCCGTCCAGGTCGTGCGCCTTCAGCCAGTTCCTGGCGGCGTCCAATTGGGTAATGTCGAAATAGGCGCAGATCTCGGCCCGCTCGGCGCCGTCGCGAACCACCTCGCTCTCGGCGCGGTCGCCCAGCACCAGGCCAAGGGCATCCACCAGAATGGACTTGCCGGCGCCGGTCTCGCCGGTCATGACGCTCATGCCGGTGTTTAGTTCCAGCTCCAACTCATCGATGATGGCGAAATTACGGATATAGATCTGGTTCAGCATAGGATTAGATATTCAACCCCAACCCAGTTTGGCACGCAACAGTTGAAAATGGTCGTGACCGGCGGGATGGATCAAGCGGATCGGCTCGGGTTTTTTGCGGATGACGATGCGGTCATTGTCGTTGACCTCGAAGTTGTCCTGGCCGTCCAGGGTGATGCGCACATGGGGCTGGCTGCCGGCTTTGACGATCAGCTCCACCTGGCTGCCGCCATCGATCACCAGCGGCCGGTTGCTCAGGGTGTGGGGGCAGATCGGCACCAAGGCAATGGCGTTCATACTCGGATGCAGGATCGGACCGCCGCCGGACAGGGCATAAGCAGTGGAGCCGGTGGGGGTGGAGACGATGATGCCGTCGGAGCGCTGGCAGTTGACCCGCTGGCCGTCGACGCGGGTCTCGAACTCGATCATGCGCACCGAATTCCACTTGTGCAGCACCGCATCGTTAAAGGCATAGCCCTCGATAACGCAGGCGCCGGCGCGCTCCACGCGGGTGGTGAGCAGAAAGCGCCGCTCTTCAAAATAGTGGCCGTCCAGGATTTCGCCCACTTTTTTGATCATCTCGTCGGGCAGGATGTCGGCCAGAAAACCCAGCCGCCCCAGGTTGATCCCCACCAGCGGGATGTCAGCGTCCGCCAGGGCGCGGGCGGAATGGAGAATGGTGCCGTCACCGCCCACCACGATGGCCAGATCGCAGCGCCGGCCCAGCCGGGCCAGATCGACCGTTTCCAGTTCGGAGGGCGGCAGGGTCTTGGCGGCGCTTTCATCCAGTACCACACTGCAACCCCGTTCGAGCAGAAAATTGATCAGGGTGGTGACCGTGGCGCCGACGCTCAGGTCGCTGAACTTACTGATAATTCCGATGGTTTTGAATTCTGTATTCATAGCCGACAACTCTATGATAACCGGCCTAACTTTTCCATCTTCTTTTAATATCGACTTGGCTTGACACCCCCCAGGGCAGTTGATAGCTTTTTTAGGCTTGGCGCCGGGAAACCCTCCCGCCGAGCGCAGGCCCAATGACAGTGAATCTCAGCCCGGAAGAAGAGTCCCAGCATGGCGATAGAAGGTCTTAACGAGCGTTCCCAGCACCTGCTTCGCACGCTGATCGAGACCTATATCCAGCAGGGCCAGCCGGTGGGCTCGCGCAGCCTGGCGCGCGATTCCGGTCTCGACATCAGTCCGGCCACGGTGCGCAACGTGATGGCCGATCTGGAGGAGCTGGGTCTGATTGTCTCGCCTCATACCTCCGCCGGGCGGGTGCCCACCGCCAAGGGCTATCGCCTCTTCGTCGATAGCCTGTTGCAGGTAAAGCCCCTGCAATCCGTCGAGGTGAAGCATCTTCAGCATGAGCTCAAGGGGGCTTCGGCGAAGAACACCGAGGTCCTGATCAGCCGCGCCTCCGGCCTGCTCTCCGATGTGACCCGTCTGGCCGGGGTGGTGATGGTGCCCAACGAGGGCGGCATGTCGCTGCGCCACATCGAGTTCATGCCACTGTCGGACCAACGGGTGCTGGCGATTCTGGTGATCAGTTCCAGCGACGTGCGCAACGTGATCATCGACGCCGAATGCGACTATTCCAAGTCCGAACTGGAACAGATCGCCAACTATCTCAATGCCGCCTTCGCCGGCAAGGGGCTGCGGGCGGTGCGCGAGAAACTGCTCAGGGAGATGCGCGAGGCCAAGGCCGACATGGATGCGGTAATGCAGTCGGCCATCGAGATGGCCGGCAAGGTGTTTTCCGATACCGAAGGCGGCAACGGTGACTATGTCATGGCCGGGCAGACCAATCTGATGGGGTTTTCGGAACTCTCCCAGGTCGAGCGGCTACGCCGGCTGTTCGAGGCCTTCAATGAGAAGCGCGACATACTCTATTTGCTGGACAGCAGCATGCAGGCCAGGGGCGTCAAGATCTTCATCGGCGAGGAATCGGGCTACCAGGTGCTGGACGAGTGCAGCGTAGTCACCGCGCCCTATGAGGTCGATGGCCAGTGTCTCGGTGTGCTCGGTGTCATCGGTCCCACGCGCATGGCCTATGAGCGCGTCATCCCCATCGTCGATGTCACCGCAAAATTGTTGGGTTACGCCTTGAATCAGCGTTAAGCGTCCCCATATCTCCTAACCAATTCGCATCGAGTGTTATCATAGCCGCCGCTATGACGGGGTTCAGTTTGGAGGAAAAGGCCAAAAGTCATGACTAAAAAGACTCAGGAAAACAACGAAGCAGTGGAAAACGAACAGCCTCGGGCAGAGGTCGTGGCGGAAGAACAACGACAGGCGGAGGCGCCCGAGGCCGAGCAGGTCCAGGAGCAGACGGCCACGGAGGAGTTGATGCAGCAATTGCAGGAGGCCCAGGCCAAAGCCGCGGAGCACTGGGAGCACGTGCTGCGCCTGCAGGCCGAGTTGGAAAACACCCGCCGCCGCGCCGAGCGCGATGTGCAGAGCGCGCACAAGTACGCCCTGGAGAAATTTGTCAACGAACTGTTGCCGGTCAAGGACAGCCTCGAAATGGGCGAGGCCGCCGCGCAGGTGGAAGAGACCGATCTGGCGAAGGTGCGCGAGGGCATCGAGCTGACCCTGAAGATGATGGGCGACGTGATGGGCAAGTTCGGCGTTACCGAGGTCAACCCGGTGGGCCAGCCCTTCAATCCCGATCTGCACCAGGCCATGTCCATGCAGGATGTGCCGGACGCCAAGCCCAACACCGTAGTCACGGTGTACCAGAAGGGCTACCAGCTCAATGATCGCCTGGTGCGCCCCGCCATGGTGGTGGTGGCCGGCGCCAATTCCGGCGCGGAGACGCCGCCGGGCGGCGGCAATGGCAACAACATCGACGAAATGGCTTGAAAATCCGCGGCGCCGTCCCCATATGGGGGATAAGCATCGAATCAAACAAGAGTTTTTGAAACACGCGAATAACAACGGAGATTTTTTCAATGGGTAAAATCATCGGTATAGACCTGGGCACCACCAATTCATGCGTGGCCATCATGGAAGGCGGCAAGCCGCGCGTCATCGAGAACAGCGAGGGCGGTCGTACCACACCGTCCATCGTCGCCTATGCCGAAGACGGCGAGGTGCTGGTGGGGCAGTCGGCCAAGCGCCAGGCGGTCACCAATCCGCAAAATACCCTGTTCGCCATCAAGCGCCTGATCGGCCGCAAGTTCAAGGACGCCGAGGTGCAGAAGGACATCAAGATGGTGCCCTACAAGATCATCGCGGCCGACAACGGCGACGCCTGGGTCTAGGTCAGCGGCAAGAAGATGGCGCCGCCGGAGATCTCCGCGCGCGTGTTGATGAAGATGAAGAAGACCGCCGAGGATTACCTGGGCGAGCCGGTCACCGAAGCCGTCATCACCGTACCGGCCTACTTCAACGACTCCCAGCGTCAGGCCACCAAGGACGCCGGTAAGATCGCCGGCCTGGAGGTCAAGCGCATCATCAACGAGCCCACCGCCGCGGCCCTGGCCTACGGCATGGACAAGAAGGGCGGCGACCGCAAGATCGCGGTCTACGACCTGGGCGGCGGGACCTTTGATATCTCCATCATCGAGATCGCCGAGATCGAGGGCGAGCACCAGATCGAGGTGCTCTCCACCAACGGCGACACCTTCCTCGGCGGCGAGGACTTCGACCTGCGCCTGATCGACTATCTGGCCGACGAGTTCAAGAAAGAGAATGGTATCGATCTGCACAATGACCAGCTGGCGCTGCAGCGTCTCAAAGAGGCGGCCGAAAAGGCCAAGATCGAGCTCTCTTCTGCGCAGCAGACCGACGTCAACCTGCCTTACATCACCGCCGACGCCTCCGGTCCCAAGCACCTGAACATCAAGGTGACCCGCGCCAAGCTGGAATCGCTGGTGGATGAGCTGGTGAGCCGCACCATCGAGCCCTGCCGTATTGCGCTCAAGGACGCCGGCCTGTCCGCCTCCGATGTGGACGAGGTGATCCTGGTCGGCGGCCAGACCCGCATGCCCAAGGTGCAAGAGGCGGTGAAAGAGTTCTTCGGCAAGGAGCCGCGCAAGGATGTCAATCCCGATGAGGCGGTGGCTGTCGGCGCCGCGATCCAGGGTGGTGTCCTGGGTGGGCACGTCAAGGATGTGTTGTTGCTCGACGTCACGCCGCTGTCGCTGGGGATCGAAACCCTGGGCGGTGTCATGACCAAACTGATCGACAAGAACACCACCATCCCGACCAAGGCGTCGCAAGTGTTCTCCACCGCTGACGACAACCAGAGTGCCGTCACGGTGCATGTACTGCAGGGTGAGCGCGAGCAGGCCGCGGCCAATAAATCCCTGGGCCGTTTCGACCTGGCGGATATCCCGCCGGCGCCGCGCGGTGTGCCGCAGATCGAAGTCACCTTCGACATCGACGCCAACGGTATCCTCAACGTCTCGGCCAAGGACAAGGCCACCGGCAAGGAGCAGTCCATCGTCATCAAGGCCTCCAGCGGTCTGTCGGACGACGAGATCGAGAAGATGGTCAAGGACGCCGAGGCCCACGCCGAGGAGGACAAGAAGTTCCACTAGCTGGTGGCGGCGCGCAACGCGGCGGACAATATGATCCATGCCACCACCAAGTCCCTGGAAGAGCTGGGCGACCAGGTCGAGGCCGATGAAAAGTCACGCATCGAAAGCGCCATTGCGGCCCTGCAGACCGCCATGAAGGGTGAGGACAAGGACGAGATCGAAGCCAAGACCAAGGAGCTGGCGGAGGCCTCGGGCAAGCTGGCCGAGCGCGTCTATGCCCAGAAGGGCGGCGAGCAGGCCGGTGGTGCCGAGGCTCAGCCCGGGGCCGAGGCCGAGAGCGGTGCCTCGTCTTCCAAGGAGGATGTGGTGGATGCCGAGTTCGAGGAAGTCAACAACGACAAGAAGTAATTCGACTCTGGTGTCCGGCGATGACAGGCGTGGCTGAAAGCTGCGCCTGTCATTGCGCGTTATACGAAAACAGAAAATTGACGCCCCGGGGGCGCAATATAAAAGAAGCAAGTCAATGGCCAAACGAGATTATTACGAAGTACTAGGGGTGGCGCGCAACGCCAGTGAGGCGGACATCAAAAAGGCTTACCGCCGGGCGGCGCAGAAGTACCATCCCGACCGCAATCCCGACGATGCCGAGGCCGTGGCGAAATTCAAGGAGGCCAAGGAGGCCTACGAAATCCTGTCCAGCGCACAGAAGCGCGCCGCCTATGACCAGTTCGGTCATGCCGGTGTGGATGCCGCCGCGGGCGGCGGCGCGGGACCGGGGGCCGGCTTCGGCAGCGGCAGTTTCAGCGATATTTTCGGGGATGTCTTCGGCGATATCTTCGGCGCTGGCCGCGCCGGCGGCGGCGCCAACGTCTACCGCGGCGCGGACCTGCGCTATAACCTGGAGTTGAGTCTGGAGGAGGCGGTGGCCGGGACCACGGTCAAGATCCGTGTGCCCACCCATGTGACCTGCAAGACCTGCAACGGCTCCGGTGCCAAAAAGGGTACCAGCCCGGTGACCTGTACCACCTGCGGCGGGCGCGGCCAGGTGCGCATCCAGCAGGGTTTCTTTTCCCTGCAACAGACCTGTCCCCAGTGTCACGGCAAGGGCAGCGTGATCAAGGAGCCCTGCGGCACCTGTCACGGCCAGGGTCGGGTCAAGGAACAGAAGACCCTGTCAGTGAAGATTCCGGCCGGGGTCGACAACGGCGACCGCATCCGCCTGGCGGGCGAGGGCGAGGCCGGTGAGAACGGTGGCCCGCCCGGTGATCTCTACGTGCAGATCAAGGTGCGGCCGCATCCCATCTTCACCCGCGAGGACAGCGATCTCTATTGCGAGGTGCCCATCAGTTTCACCACCGCGGTGCTGGGCGGCGAGCTGGATGTGCCGACCCTGGAGGGACGCGTCAAGCTGAAGATTCCGCCCGAGACGCAGACCTGCAAGATGTTCCGCCTGCGTGGCAAGGGGGTCAGGCCGGTCCACGGCGGGGCGGTGGGTGACCTGCTTTGCCGGGTGGAGATCGAAACCCCCGTTCACCTGACCCGCAGGCAGAAGGAGTTGTTGGAAGAGTTCCAGCGCTCCATGGAAGAGGGGCAGGGCAAACACAGTCCGCGTACCAGCAGTTGGTTCGACGGAGTGAAGAAGTTTTTTGACGACATGCGATTTTGATTGCTAGTCGAGGGCTGGCAATTGTAAGGGAGAGAATAATGACCAGAGTGGCGATTGCTGGTGCCGCCGGCCGCATGGGACGCAACCTGGTGGCGGCCTGTCATCAGCACCCTGATCTGACCGTGACCGTGGCCACCGAACGCCCCGGCGGTTCCTTTGTGGGCGCCGATGCCGGTGAGTTGGCCGGGGTCGGTAATATCGGTACCCGCCTGGTGGATGATCTGGCCGCCGTGGTCGACGAGTTCGATGTGCTGATCGATTTCACCTCCATCGAGGCCACTTTATCCCATCTGGACATCTGCCGCGCCGCCGGCCGCTCGCTGGTGATCGGTACCACCGGTTTCAGCGATTTGCAACAACAGCAGATCAGCGTGGCGGCCAATGACGTCGCCATCGTCTTCGCGCCCAACATGAGTGTCGGCGTTAATCTGTGTTTGAAGCTGCTGGATATGGCGGCGCGGGTGCTGGGCGATGCGGTGGATATCGAAGTGATCGAGGCCCACCACCGCCACAAGGTGGATGCCCCGTCCGGCACTGCGCTGCGCAGGGGTGAGGTGGTGGCCGAGGCGCTGGGGCGTGACCTGAACGAGTGCGCCGTCTACGGCCGCGAGGGGCAGACCGGCGAGCGCGAGCGCAAGACCATCGGTTTCGAGACCATTCGTGCCGGCTACATTGTCGGTGAGCACACGGTGATGTTCGCCGATATCGGCGAAAGAGTGGAGATCACCCACAAGGCGTCGAGCCGCATGACCTTCGCCAACGGCGCGGCGCGTGCCGCGGCCTGGCTCGGCGCCAGGGAGACCGGTCTCTACGATATGCAGGATGTGTTGGGGCTGAAACAGTGACGCCCGCTGCGGCGGGCTTTGCATGGACAGGCAGGGTGCTATTTAGTAGAATTTGCCTAATTAAATTTGTCAGACGCAAAGGCGGGGTGAGTCGTAAGGGCCACCCCGTTTTTGCAGCTAGCGCACGGAGGATCAATTGGATAAGTCGGCCCTGTTAGTCTTGGAAGACGGCACTGTGTTTCATGGGAGAGCCATCGGCGCGGAGGGGCAAACGGTGGGCGAGGTGGTGTTCAACACCGCCATGACCGGTTACCAGGAGATTCTGACCGACCCCTCCTACTGCAGCCAGATCGTCACGCTCACTTATCCCCATATCGGCAACGTCGGCGCCAATCCCGAAGACGACGAGTCGGACGAGATCTTCGCCAGCGGCCTGGTGATTCGCGATCTGCCCTTGCGCGCCAGCAGCTGGCGCAAACGGGAGGGACTGGACGTCTACCTGAAACGCAACGACGTGGTCGCCATCGCCGACATCGATACCCGCAAGCTGACCCGCATCCTGCGCGAAAAGGGTGCCCAGAACGGCTGCATTATCGCTGGAGACAATCTGGACGAGGCCGCCGCACTGGCGGCGGCCAGAGGTTTCGGCGGCCTCCAGGGTCTGGATCTGGCCAGGGAGGTCACTACCCGCCAGCCCTATGAGTGGGCCCAGGGCAGCTGGCGCATCGACGGCGGGCTGCCGCATGCGCCGCATCCCATTGAGGAGAAACTGCCCCATCACGTGGTGGCCTACGATTACGGTGTCAAACGCAATATTCTGCGCATGCTGGTGGACCGTGGTTGCCGCCTGAGCGTGGTGCCGGCCCAGACCCCCGCCGGCGAGGTGCTGGCCATGAAGCCCGACGGTGTGTTTCTCTCCAATGGTCCGGGTGACCCCGAGCCCTGTGGTTACGCCATCACGGCGATCAGGGAGATCCTGGAAACCAGGATTCCCGTGTTCGGTATCTGTCTCGGTCACCAGTTACTGGCCCTGGCCAGTGGCGCTAAGACCATGAAGATGAAGTTCGGGCACCACGGCGCCAACCACCCGGTATTTGACGAAGACGCCCGGCGCGTCATGATCACCAGCCAGAATCACGGCTTCGCCGTGGATGAAAAGACGTTGCCGGAAAACTTGCGCGTTACCCATCGCTCGTTGTTCGACGGCACTTTGCAGGGTATCCATCGTACCGACGCGCCGGCCTTCAGTTTTCAAGGGCATCCCGAAGCGAGCCCGGGGCCGCATGATGCTGCGCCGCTGTTTGACCATTTTATTGAATTAATGCGATCAGTCCGCGAATGAACGCGGATGGACTCAAATTAAAAACACTCCCAACCTCCCCCTTTTTTAAAGGGGGATTGAGGGGGATTTAAAGGTTTGGAGCTGTTAGCCATAAATCTCCCCCAGCCCCTCTTTAGAAAAGAGGGGAGCCTTATATGCGTCCATCCGCGTTCATTCGCGGACTAAATTTTATTCAGAGTTAAAAAATGCCAAAACGTACTGACATCGAAAGCATCCTGATTATCGGCGCGGGTCCCATCGTCATCGGCCAGGCCTGCGAATTCGACTACTCCGGGGCCCAGGCCTGCAAGGCGCTGCGCGAAGAGGGCTATCGCGTCATCCTGGTCAACTCCAATCCGGCTACTATCATGACCGATCCGGAGATGGCCGATGCCACCTACATCGAGCCCATCACCTGGCAGACCCTGGCCAAGATCATCGAGCAGGAAAAGCCGGATGCCTTGCTGCCCACCATGGGTGGCCAGACGGCGCTGAATTGTGCCCTGGACCTGGACAAGCACGGCGTGCTGGCGGAGCACGGCGTGGAAATGATCGGCGCCAGCAAGGACGCCATCGATAAGGCCGAAGATCGCGACCGTTTCGCCCGGGCCATGCGCAAGATCGGTCTGGATCTGCCGACCTCGGCCGTGGCCCACAATATGGAAGAGGCCTTCAAGGTGCAGGAGCAGGTGGGCTTTCCCACTATCATCCGTCCCTCGTTTACCATGGGCGGCAGCGGCGGCGGTATCGCCTACAACAAGGAGGAGTTCGTCGAGATCTGCGAGCGCGGCCTGGACCTGTCGCCGACCAACGAGCTGCTGATCGAGGAATCCATCATCGGCTGGAAAGAGTTCGAGATGGAGGTGGTGCGCGACCGCAAGGACAACTGCATCATCGTCTGTTCCATTGAGAATCTCGACCCCATGGGCGTGCACACCGGTGACTCCATCACCGTGGCGCCGGCCCAGACCCTGACGGACAAGGAATATCAGATTATGCGCGACGCCTCCCTGGCGGTGCTGCGCGAGATCGGCGTCGACACCGGCGGGTCCAACGTCCAGTTCGCCATCAATCCGGTCGACGGCCGCATGATCGTCATCGAAATGAATCCGCGTGTGTCGCGTTCCTCGGCGCTGGCATCCAAGGCCACCGGTTTTCCCATCGCTAAGGTGGCTGCCAAGCTGGCCGTGGGCTACACCCTGGACGAGCTGCGCAACGAAATCACCGGCAGCGCGACGCCGGCCTCGTTCGAGCCGACGCTGGATTATGTGGTCACCAAGGTGCCGCGTTTTACCTTCGAGAAATTCCCCCAGGCCCAGCCGGTGCTGGGCACCCAGATGAAATCCGTGGGCGAGGTGATGGCCATCGGCCGCACCCAGCAGGAATCCTTGCAGAAAGCCCTGCGCGGTCTGGAGACCGGCGTCGACGGCCTGGACGACATTATGGATTTCGCCAATATCAGCGCCGAGGACGCTCTGTCGAAACTGCGCCAGGAACTGCGTATCCCCGGGCCCGAACGGCTTTGGTATGTGGCCGAGGGTTTCCGGCTCGGCTGGTCGGTGGAAGAGGTGCACGAGCACAGCATGATCGATCCCTGGTTTCTGGTGCAGATCGAAGATCTGATCAAGGAAGAGAAGCAGGTCAAGGAGCAGGGGATTACCGCCCTGGACACATCGAGGCTGTACACTCTGAAGCGCAAAGGTTTCTCCGATCGTCGCCTGGCGAAATTGCTGGATACCAAGGAAGACGAGATTCGTAAGTTGCGCCACGAGCAAGGTGTGCGCCAGGTGTATAAGCGGGTGGACTCCTGCGCCGCCGAGTTTGCCACGGCGACGGCCTACATGTACTCCACCTACGAGGAGGAATGCGAATCCGAGCCTGCCGACAAGGATAAGATCATGGTCCTGGGCGGCGGGCCCAACCGCATCGGTCAGGGTATCGAATTCGACTATTGTTGTGTGCATGCCGCCCTGGCCATGCGCGAGGACGGCTTTGAGACCATCATGGTCAACTGCAATCCGGAAACCGTCTCCACCGACTATGACACCTCGGACCGGCTCTACTTCGAGCCGCTGACCCTGGAAGATGTGCTGGAGATCGTACACAAGGAGAACCCCAAGGGCATTATCGTCCAGTACGGCGGCCAGACGCCGCTCAAACTGGCCCGCCCCCTGGAAGCGGCAGGCGCGCCCATTATCGGCACCACGCCGGACTCCATCGACCTGGCCGAAGACCGCGAGCGCTTTCAGAAGATGCTGGAGAAGCTCGGTCTGCGCCAGCCGCCCAATTGCACCGCGCGCAATGCCGAAGCGGCGGTGGAGGCGGCCCGCGGGATGGGCTTTCCGCTGGTGGTGCGGCCTTCGTACGTCTTGGGCGGCCGCGCCATGGAGATCGTCTACAGTGAAGAGGGGCTGCTCAATTACATGCAGAACGCGGTGAAGGTCTCCAATGATTCGCCCATCCTGTTGGACCGCTTTCTGGATAATGCGGTGGAGCTGGATGTGGATGCCATCAGTGACGGCAAGGACGTGGTCATCGGCGGTTTGATGGAACACATCGAGCAAGCCGGCGTGCATTCCGGCGACTCGGCCTGTTCCCTGCCGCCCTACAGCGTCTCCGCCGAGCACCAGGCAGAGCTGCGTGAACAGGTCGCCAAGATGGCGCGCGAACTGAACGTGGTCGGTTTGATGAACGTGCAGTTTGCCATCCAGGATGACGAGATCTATGTTATTGAAGTGAATCCGCGTGCCTCGCGCACCGTGCCCTTCGTCTCCAAGGCGGTGGGCAAGCCGCTGGCCAAGGTGGCGGCCCGCTGTATGGTCGGCCAGACGCTGGCGCAGCAGGGGTTTGCCAGTGAGATTGTGCCCAAGTATTTCAGTGTCAAGGAAGCCGTGTTCCCGTTCGTGAAGTTTCCCGGCGTGGATCCCATTCTCGGTCCGGAGATGAAATCCACCGGCGAGGTCATGGGGGTCGGGCGCACCTTTGCCGAGGCCTTCGCCAAGGCCCAGCGCGGCGCCGGCGTGTTGTTGCCCTCGGCGGGTAAGGCCTTTGTCAGCGTGCGCGATGCCGACAAGGGAGGCGTGGTGAGAATCGCCCGTGATCTGGTCGAGCTGGGCTTCGAGGTCTGTTCCACGCGCGGCACGGCGGAGGTATTGTCCGTGGCCGGTGTGCCTTGCGAAGTAGTCAACAAAGTGGATGAGGGCCGACCCCACATCGTGGATATGATCAAGAACGACGAAATCACCTTGATTGTCAACACCACCGAAGGGCGCCAGGCGATTGCGGATTCATATGTTATTCGGCGTCAGGCGCTCCAGCACAAGGTCACCTACGCCACGACCCTGGCGGGTGGTCGGGCCATGTGTATGGCGCTCAAACACGCCGATGAATATGGCGTAAACCGTTTACAGGACTTGCACAAGGAGTTGTCGGTATGAGTACCATTCCAATGACCGTCAAGGGCGCCGAGCGCCTGCGTGAGGAACTGAGCCGCCTGAAAAGTGTGGAGCGCCCGCGTATCATCCAGGCGATTGCCGAGGCGCGCGAGCACGGCGACCTGAAGGAGAACGCCGAGTACCACGCCGCCAAGGAACAGCAGGGGTTTTGCGAGGGTCGCATCGCCGAGCTCGAGTCACAGCTCTCTGCCGCGCAGATTATCGATGTCACCAAGCTCAATGCCGGCGGCAAGGTGGTGTTCGGCGCCACCGTCGACCTGCTCGAGCTGGAGACGGAAAAAGAGGTGACTTATCAAATCGTCGGCGACCTGGAGGCGGATATCAGCCAGAACCGTATCTCCATCAGCTCGCCTATCGCCCGCGCCCTGATCGGAAAGGAGGAGGGCGACGAAGTCATCGTCAAGGCACCCGGCGGCGAGAAGGAATACGAAATCGTGGCTGTCCACTACGTATAGCAAACGTCATTGTCCAAGAACATTCTCTTCAGCATCGAAAACGTCCTGCTTACCCTCTGGGTCGGCGGTCTGTGGGTGATCGGCTATGTGGTCGCCCCGATCCTATTTGCCAGTCTGGATGAGCGGCGCCTGGCCGGAGAACTGGCCGGACACATGTTTGCCGCGATCAATTACATCGGTCTGGTGTGCGGTGGTCTACTGCTGAGCTTTGCGCTGATGCGCGCCGGCAAGGCCTGGGTGAAAGATGTCAGGGTGATCGCCCTGGTATCCATGCTGGCGCTGATTCTGATCTCCATGTTTGTGCTGCAGCCCATGATGCAGGAACTGAAACTGGGCGGACTCACGCCGGGCAGCGAGCGCGCGGCCCAATTCGGACAGCTGCATGGGGTCTCCTCGGTGTTGTATCTGCTGACCAGCCTGCTGGGGCTGTTTCTGGTGGTGTATCGCCGCAACGGCGGCTGAGGCGGTGCTATCGTTCCAGGTGAATCTTTGGGTTTTCCGGGTTGCGGCGGTAGACTAGGGCGACATGCCCGACCCGCTGTACCAGTTCGGCCGAGCAGCGCTGGCAGAGTGATTCGATAATGGCGTCGCGTTCGTTCCGGTCGGCGGCGTTAATCTTGACCTTGAGCAGCTCGTGATGGGCCAGCGAGAGGTCGGTTTCGTTGCAGACGGCGTCGGTTAGGCCGTTGGCGCCGATGATGACCACGGGTTTGAGGGTGTGGCCGAGTTTGCGTAACCGGCGTTTTTGATGTTCCGATAATGACATTTCTGAAGTTACTCCGACATGGCCCAATCTGAAGGCGACGCAAGTCTATCACGACAGAAAAAAGGATTCACCGTCCCGGCCAGCCCGTTCAACGCGGTCAAAGTGGACTTGGCCTTGCTGATTATCGTCGGCGGGGTGTTGTGGCTGATTCATGATCGGCTGGTTGAGGATCCGTTTGGTCAGTTTCTGCTGTTGGCGGGATACGGAGCGGCCGCCATGGGCTGGATCGTGATCAAAACCCGTCGTGTCGCCAAACGCCTGGCGGCATCGGCGGACGAACACGGATTGAAAAATGGCGAGAAGTAAAAGCAGCCGGCGCTGGCTGAAGGAACACGAAGACGATGCCTTCGTGCAGCGCGCCCGGCAGGAGGGCTATCGTTCCCGCGCAGTCTACAAGTTTCTCGAAATCAACGACAAGGATCGGCTGGTCAAACCGGGCATGACCGTGGTGGACCTGGGCGCAGCGCCAGGGGGCTGGTCGCAGGTAGTGGCGGACAAGGTCGGCCGCAAGGGGCGCGTGATAGCGGTGGATATTCTGCCCATGGAGCCGTTGGATAATGTGATGTTTCTGCAAGGTGACTTTCGCGAGCAGGAGGTGCTGGAGCGGCTTTTGGTTATGATCGGTGAGCGCAGGGTGGACCTTGTAATCTCCGATATGGCCCCCAATATTAGTGGCATGGAGGTGGTGGATCAGCCGCGTGCCATGTATCTGGCCGAACTGGCCCTGGATATGGCGCGGCAGGTGTTGAAACCCGGCGGCGATTTCCTGGTCAAAGCGTTTCAGGGTGTTGGTTTCGATGAGTATCTACGTGATCTGCGCAGTTCCTTCGATAAGGTGATCACGCGTAAACCAAAGGCGTCCAGGCCGCGCAGCAAAGAGGTCTATCTGCTGGCCAGGGGCTTTCAGATGTAGTATTTTCGTTTCTTATGGAGTGCGTTGTTCCGGCGTTAACTGTCTGGGGCAGCGGTAAAAAAACCTTCCACCGGAGGGAAATTCGTTGAGTGATATGGCAAAAAATCTGATTTTATGGGTGGTCATCGCCGTCGTGCTGATGTCTGTGTTCAGCAGTTTCGGTCCGACACAGATCGGGGCGCAATCCACGCCCTATTCACAGTTTGTCAATGACGTGCAGAACAACGTCGTGGATAAAGTGGTTATTGAAGGGCGCACCATCCATGGCGTCACCCGTACAGGCGAGCGCTTCACTACTTACAGCCCGGGCGACCCCGGCCTGGTGGGCGACCTGCTGAAGTATGGCGTGCAGATCAACGCCCGGCCGCAGGAACAGCAGGGCCTGCTGACGCAGATCTTCATCTCCTGGTTCCCGATGCTGTTGTTGATCGGTGTCTGGATCTTTTTCATGCGCCAGATGCAGGGCGGCGGCGGTGGCCGTGGCGCCATGTCTTTCGGCAAGAGCAAGGCCAAGCTGCTGAGCGAGGACCAAGTCAAGGTCACCTTCGGTGACGTGGCGGGTGTGGAAGAGGCCAAGGAAGAGGTCAGCGAATTGGTCGAGTTTCTGCGCGATCCGAGTAAGTTCCAGAAGCTGGGCGGCAAGATCCCCCGCGGTGTGTTGATGGTCGGCTCACCGGGTACCGGTAAGACCTTGCTGGCCAAGGCCATTGCCGGTGAGGCGAAGGTGCCGTTCTTTTCCATCTCCGGTTCCGACTTCGTCGAGATGTTCGTCGGCGTGGGCGCTTCGCGTGTTCGCGACATGTGCGAACAGGCCAAGAAGCACGCGCCCTGCATCAGCTTCATCGACGAGATCGATGCCGTGGGCCGTCACCGCGGCGCCGGCCTGGGCGGCGGTCATGACGAACGCGAGCAGACTCTCAACCAGTTGCTGGTGGAGATGGACGGCTTCGAGGGTAATGAAGGCGTCATCGTCATTGCCGCCACCAACCGTCCCGATGTGCTCGACCCGGCCTTGCTGCGCCCCGGCCGTTTCGACCGCCAGGTGGTGGTGCCGCTGCCGGACCTGCGCGGCCGTGAACAGATCCTGCGCGTGCACATGCGCAAGGTGCCGCTGGGCGATGACGTCCAGCCCAGCCTGATTGCCCGCGGTACCCCCGGTTTCTCCGGCGCGGACCTGGCCAATCTGGTGAACGAGGCGGCCCTGTTCGCTGCGCGCGCCAACAAGCGCCAGGTGAGCATGGAGGAGTTCGAGAAGGCCAAGGACAAGATCATGATGGGCGCCGAGCGCAAGTCCATGGTCATGAACGACGACGAGAAGAAACTCACCGCCTATCACGAGGCGGGACATGCCATCGTCGGTCGCCTGATGCCTTCGCATGATCCGGTCTACAAGGTGAGCATTATTCCGCGTGGGCGGGCCCTGGGGGTGACCATGTTCCTGCCTGAGGAGGATCGTTACAGTTACAGCAAGGAGCGGCTGGAAAGTCAGATCAGCAGTATGTTCGGCGGCCGGATTGCCGAAGAGCTGATCTTCGGGCCGGAAAAGGTGACCACCGGTGCGTCCAACGATATCCAGCGCACCACCGAGATCGCCCGCAATATGGTGACCAAGTGGGGCTTGTCCGAACGGCTTGGCCCGTTGACCTATAGTGAAGAAGAGGGTGAGGTGTTCCTCGGTCACTCGGTGGCCCAGCACAAGAATGTCTCGGATGAAACGGCCCATATCATCGACGAAGAGGTGCGCGCCATTGTCGATCGCAACTATGAGCGGGCGCGTAATATCTTGACGGAGAAGATTGATATTCTGCACTTGATGGCCGACGCCCTAATCAAATATGAGACCATCGATGCCAAGCAGATCGATGACATCATGGCGGGTAAGGAGCCGCGTCCGCCCCAGGGCTGGGTTGATCAGGAGCCGCGCGGTGGCTCGGGCTCCGGCGCCACGGTGTCGGCCGACCAGGACAACAAGGAGGCCGGTAAGGCCAATAAGCCCGGTGACGACAAGCTGGGGGATCCGGCCGGCTCGCACTGATCAGACTTCATAGGTAATCTGCAACGCCCTGCCCCTGGTAGGGCGTTTTGCTTGCAGGCCTTAAAAGTAAAACCAAGCGAGACAGACGCATGTGCCTGGCATTTGACCGTCCCATGGTAATGGGCATTCTCAATGTAACCCCTGATTCCTTTTCCGACGGCGGTCGCTTCAATACCCTCCAACGCGCCTTGCAGCGTGTCGAGCAGATGGTGAACGAGGGCGCCGATATTATCGACATCGGCGGCGAGTCGACGCGCCCCGGTGCCCAGCCGGTCAGCGAGGCGGAGGAAATCGAGCGTGTGGCGCCCCTGGTCGAGGCCGTGCGCAGCCGTTTCGATATCCCGATTTCGGTCGATAGCAGCAAGGCGGGGGTGATGCGCGCCGCCGTGGCCGTCGGCGCCGATATGTTGAATGATGTGCGTGCCCTGCAGGAGGGGGCGGCACTGCAGGCGGCGGCCGAACTGGATGTGCCCGTCTGTCTGATGCACATGCAGGGGGAGCCGCGCACTATGCAGGCCGATCCGGTTTATACCGATGTAGTGGCCGATGTCATGGCGTTTCTCTCTGGCCGGGTCCAGGCCTGCATGGCGGCCGGAATTGCCAGAGACAAACTGTTGATCGATCCTGGTTTTGGTTTTGGCAAGAAATTGTCACATAATCTCCTTCTTTTAAAGGAATTGCATCGCTTCAAGACCTTGGATGTGCCGATTATGGTCGGTATTTCACGCAAAGGCATGATTGGGGCGATCGTTGACAAGCCGGTAGAGCGGCGCCTTTATGGTAGTCTGGCGGCGGTGGCATTGGCGTTATGGCAGGGGGCCGACATCCTGCGGGTGCATGATGTGGCGGCGACGGTGGATGTGTTGAAAGTTTGTCAGGCGGTCAAACAGGCGTCTGCGCAGAATTAGAAACAGGTGATGATAAATGGCAGGTGAGCGTAAATATTTCGGTACCGACGGTGTGCGCGGCCAAGTGGGGCAGTTTCCCATTACCCCTGAATTCATCATGAAGCTGGGCTGGGCGGCAGGTCGCGTGCTGGCGCAGTGTCAGGGCGACCAGAGCAAGGTGGTGATCGGCAAGGATACGCGTATTTCCGGTTATATGTTCGAATCGGCGCTGGAGGCGGGTTTGTCCGCCGCCGGGGTCGATATCATGTTGCTGGGTCCCATGCCGACACCGGGCATCGCCTATCTCACCCGCACCCTGCGCGCCGAGGCGGGGATCGTCATCAGCGCCTCGCACAATCCCCATTACGACAACGGCATCAAATTCTTTTCCGCCCAGGGGCTGAAGCTGGCGGACGAGGTGGAACTGGCCATCGAGGCTGAACTGGATAAACCCATGGAGACGGTGGAATCCAGCCGACTGGGCAAAGCGGCGCGGGTGATCGACGCCGCCGGGCGTTACATCGAGTTCTGCAAGAGCACCATCCCGTCACGCATCTCCTTGAGCAGGCTGAAGATTGTGGTGGATTGCGCCCACGGCGCTACCTATGACATCGCCCCCAAGGTATTCGATGAGCTGGAAGCGGAGGTGATCGAGATCGGGACGGAACACAACGGGCTCAATATCAACCACTCCTGCGGCTCAACGCACCCCGGTCCGCTGCAGCAGGCGGTGCTGGATGAGGGCGCCGATCTGGGGATCGCCCTGGACGGCGACGGTGATCGCGTCATCATGGTCGACCACAAGGGTGAAATTGTCGATGGTGATGAGATCCTCTATATTATTGCCTGTGCCAGCATCGACAAGGCGGATTTTCGCGACGGTGTGGTCGGTACTCTGATGAGCAATCTCGGCCTGGAGCACGCCCTGGCGGAGAAAGGTATCCGTCTGCACCGGGCCCAGGTCGGCGACCGTTATGTCATGGAAATGTTGCAACGGCATGATTTGCTGCTGGGCGGCGAGTCCTCCGGCCATATCATCTGTCTGGAGCGCACCACCACGGGCGACGGCATTATCTCGGCCCTGCAGGTGCTGGCCGCCATGGTGGAGCGGGATGTTTCCCTGCATGAGCTGAAATCGGGCATGACCAAGTACCCGCAGAGCATGATCAACGTGCGCACCGAGCAGCGTTTCGATTTCTCCATCTCGGCCGAGGTGACCGCCACACGGCAGGCGATCGAGTCTCAACTCAACGGCCGTGGACGCGTGCTATTGCGGGCCTCCGGCACCGAGCCGGTGATCCGGGTGATGGTCGAAGGGCAGGACGCCGATGAGGTCGATGAATGTGCCCGCCATCTGGCGCAAAAGGTTGAAGCCGCTTATCAAAATTCACATCCCTGAGCAAGCCCCAGGGGGTTCCCGAGTCATTTCCAAGTGACTCAAAATATTTGATTTATCCCGTTCGTATCGGTAAGCTTGGCGTTCTTTTTTCAAAGCCCGGAAGAGGAGTGTAATGCGTAGGCCGTTAGTAGCCGGAAACTGGAAAATGAATGGTTCCAGTGAGACCGCCCAGGACCTGGTCGCAGGGATCAGGAAGGGTGTCGAAGCGGGTCTTCCCGCGGATATCGCAATCTGCCCGCCATTCGTTTATCTGACGCAAGTGGGCGGTTTGCTCGACGGTAGCGATATCGCGCTTGGTGGGCAAAACGCATCTCAGCACGAAAGCGGCGCTTATACCGGCGAGGTCGCGCCGGCTATGCTCGTGGACGTGGGCTGCGAATACGTGATTCTGGGGCATTCCGAACGCCGTTCCTATTACGGCGAGGACGATGTGCTGGTAGCGGAAAAGGTGGTCGCCGCCCATGCCGCCGGTCTCAAGCCAATTCTCTGCGTCGGCGAGACATTGGAGGAACGTGAAGCCGACCGCACCGAGGCGGTGGTGGCGAGTCAATTGGATGCGCTGCTTGAATCGGACGACGGTTTGGCCGCCTTGCAGAACGGCGTGATCGCTTATGAGCCGGTCTGGGCCATCGGTACCGGCAAAACGGCAACCCCGCAACAGGCGCAGGACGTGCACGCCTTTATCCGCCAGCGGGTTGCCGCCAAGGACGCTGATCTGGGTGCCGAGATACGCATCCTCTATGGCGGCAGTGTCAAAGGCAATAACGCCGCCGAGCTGTTCGCTATGGCCGATATTGATGGCGGGTTGATAGGCGGTGCATCGCTCCAGGCGGAAGAGTTTTTGAGGATTTGTCGGGCTGCGATATAGTCCCGCCGATCGCAATGAGGTAAGGAATTAATGCTGACGGTACTCACTGTATTTCATGTGCTGCTGACCATCTCCCTGATCGGGCTGGTGCTGATCCAGCGCGGCAAGGGGGCGGACGTAGGCGCCGCCTTTGGTAGTGGCGCCTCCAATACCATGTTTGGCAGCCAGGGCTCGGCGTCGTTTCTGACGCGCACCACCGCGGTGGTGGCCACGCTGTTTTTCGTGACCAGCCTGAGCCTGGCCTACTTGAGCGGTCAGCGAATGGAACGCAAAAGCGTGACCGAGTTGGAGCAGACCATTGCGCCAACCGCCGAAACGGAAACCGACGTGCCGATGGTGCCGTCAGACAAGCCTGATTTGCCCGCGACGGGTGAATGAGGGCCTGTATAATTATTACTAGAGTTCACAATTTGTTGCCGATGTGGTGGAATTGGTAGACACGCTGTCTTGAGGGGGCAGTGGCGTAAGCCGTGCCGGTTCGACTCCGGCCATCGGCACCAATATTAGTTTGAGCATTAAAGTATAAGTAAAATAATTAGACGATAAACTTAATCGAAATCCTTGTTTCTTATTAAGTTTATGCCGGGGAAGTCTTCTAACCTTATGAATCTGACGGGTATTTAATAGTTTTCTTTTGGGTTGACACTCAAGAAAAATCTAGCCTAGACTGGCTGTTTCACCGCATTAAAAATAACAAGAATAGTACTTTAGGGGAGAAATGAGAGACAAACCTCTCATTTTGGGATAAAGGGCTGATTAGGGATAGCATCCGCACCATGCTGGAAAATTACTTGCCAATTCTGGTTTTCATTATCCTAGGGGTTCTGTTCGGCGTGGGCCCCATCGTTGCCGGTTTTATCCTGGGGCCGCAGCGTCCCGACAGCGAAAAACTCTCACCCTATGAATGCGGTTTCGAGGCGTTCGAAGACTCGCGCATGAAGTTCGACGTGCGCTATTACCTGGTCGCTATCCTGTTCATCATCTTCGATCTGGAGATCGCATTCATGTTTCCCTGGGCGGTCGTGCTGGAAGACATCGGAATGTTCGGTTTTACCGCCATGGTGCTGTTTCTCGGCATCCTGGTGATCGGTTTCATCTACGAATGGATGAAAGGGGCGATGGAATGGGAATAGCAGCGCGAGCAGGGGGCACGGGCCCCACCCTGTGGGGATGCGAGCAGCCCGAGTGTTGCCTCAATGCTGTAACCATCGCTGCGATGTGAGGGAGGAAATGCACTATGGGCATTGAAGGCATCCTTGAAAAGGGCGTGGTCACCACCACGGCCGACAAGCTCATCAACTGGGCGCGTACCGGCTCACTTTGGCCCATGACCTTTGGCCTGGCCTGCTGTGCCGTCGAAATGATGCATGCGGGGGCGTCCCGTTATGACCTGGACCGTTTCGGTGTGGTATTCCGCCCCAGTCCGCGTCAGTCCGATGTCATGGTCGTGGCAGGGACCCTGGTCAACAAGATGGCGCCCGCCTTGCGCAAGGTTTACGATCAGATGTCCGAACCGCGCTGGGTCATCTCCATGGGTTCATGCGCCAACGGTGGCGGTTATTATCACTACTCCTATGCAGTCGTGCGCGGCTGCGACCGCATCGTGCCGGTGGATATCTATGTGCCGGGCTGTCCGCCGACCGCCGAGGCGCTGCTCTACGGCGTGATTCAACTGCAGAACAAGATCAAACGCACCAATACAATCGCGCGCTGAGGGTAGGTGATGTCAACGTCGAATGAGAAACTGGTCGAACGCCTGAACAATCGTTTTGGTGACAGGCTTAAAAGGTGTAGCGTGGCGGCTGGCGAGGTCACCATCGAGATCGAGCGTGGGCAGCTGCTCGAGATTTGTACCACCCTGCGTGATGATACCGGCTTGCATTTTGAACAGCTGATCGACCTGTGCGGCGTGGACTATTCCGAATATGGCGAAGGCGCCTGGCGGGGACCGCGCTTCGCCGTGGTGTATCACCTGTTATCGATCCGCAACAACTGCCGCCTGCGCCTGCGCGTCTTCACCGCTGACGATGAGCCGCGTGTGGACTCGGTAGTCGGAATCTGGAATGGGGCCAACTGGTTCGAGCGCGAGGCCTTCGATCTGTTCGGCATTCTCTTTGACGGTCATCCCGACCTGCGCCGTCTGTTGACCGATTACGGTTTTATCGGCCACCCCTTCCGCAAGGACTTTCCGTTGCTGGGGCATGTGGAGATGCGTTACGATCCGGAGCGCCGGCGCGTGGTCTATGAGCCTGTCGAGACCGAAATGCGCATGATTGTGCCGCGCGTCATCCGCCACGACAACCGTTATGAAGTAAGTACAAAAGGTGAGTAACAGTGGCTGAGATTCGCAACTACACCATGAACTTCGGTCCCCAGCACCCCTCCGCCCACGGGGTGTTGCGGCTGGTGCTGGAATTGGACGGCGAGGTCATCGAGCGTGCCGATCCCCACATCGGCTTGCTGCACCGCGCCACGGAAAAGCTGGCCGAGGGCAAGCCCTATCACCACAATATCGGCTACATGGACCGGCTCGATTATGTCTCCATGATGTGCAACGAGCACGGCTATGTGCTGGCCATGGAAAAACTGTTGGGGTTGGAAATCCCGCTGCGGGCGCAGTACATCCGCGTCATGTTCGACGAGATCACCCGCATCCTCAACCACCTGCTGTGGCTCGGCGCCCATGCCCTGGATATCGGTGCCATGACGGTTTTCCTCTACGCCTTCCGCGAGCGCGAAGACCTGCTCGACGCCTACGAGGCCGTCTCCGGCGCCCGCATGCATGCCACCTATGACCGTCCCGGCGGCGTGGCCCGCGACCTGCCGGATAAAATGCCCCAGTACCAGCCTTCCAAATGGCATAACGCCAAGGAGGTCGAGCGCATGAATCAGAATCGTGGCGGCTCGCTGCTGGATTTCCTGGAAGACTTCACGCGGCGCTTCCCGACTTACGTAGATGAATACGAGACCCTGCTGACCGACAACCGTATCTGGAAGCAGCGCACCGTCGGTATCGGTGTCGTCTCGCCCGAGCGCGCCATGCAACTCGGTTTTACCGGTCCCATGCTGCGCGGCTCGGGCGTCGAGTGGGACCTGCGCAAGAAGCAGCCCTATGAAGTCTATGACCGTGTGGATTTCGATATTCCGGTCGGCGTCAACGGTGACTGCTACGACCGTTACCTGGTGCGCATCGAGGAAATGCGTCAGTCGAATCGTATCGTGCGCCAATGTATCGATTGGCTGCGCAAGAACCCAGGGTCGGTCAGGGTCGACAACTACAAGGTCACGCCGCCCAAGCGTGAGTTGATGAAGGGCGACATGGAGGCCCTGATCCATCATTTCAAGCTGTTTACCGAGGGTTTCTGCCTGCCGGAAGGCGAGGCCTATGCCGCGGTTGAGCATCCCAAGGGTGAGTTCGGCATCTATCTTGTTTCCGACGGTGCCAACAAGCCTTACCGTATGAAGGTTCGTGCGCCGGGGTTCGCCCATTTATCGGCATTGGATGAAATGTCCCGTGGCCACATGATCGCCGACGTCGTCGCCATCCTCGGTACGCAGGATATCGTGTTTGGAGAGGTTGACCGCTGATGTCCGACAGCAAATTGCATTTGATTAGCGAGGCCTCGCGCGCCGAGATCGAACAGTGGCTGGCCAAGTATCCGGAAGACCGTAAGGAGTCCGCCTGCATGCCGGCGCTGCGCATTGTGCAGGATCAGAACGGCGGCTGGTTGACTACTGATTTAATGGACGCGGTGGCCGAGTATCTTGATATGCCGCCCATCGCGGTTTATGAAGTGGCGACCTTCTATTCCATGTACGAGATGAAGCCGGTCGGGCGCCACAAGATCTGCGTCTGTACCAACATCTCCTGCATGTTGTGCGGTTCCGATGATGTGGTAAAGCATCTCAACGAAAAGCTGGGCATCAAGTTCGGCGAGGCGACCGAAGACGGCAAGTTCAGCCTCAAGGAGGTGGAGTGCCTGGGTGCCTGCGGCGGTGCCCCCATGATGCAGGTCGGTCATACCTATTACGAGAACCTGACCCCGGAAAAGATAGACGCTATCCTGGATAGCCTCGAGTAAAGACCATGGCTAACGAAGTCTGTTTTCGCAACAACCATCTGGACAAGCCCTGGACGCTGGATACCTATCAGAGTACCGGCGGCTATGAGGTATGGAAAAAGATTCTAAAGGAAAAGACCTCTGCGGAAGAGATTATCGAGCAGGTCAAGCTCTCGGCCCTGCGCGGCCGTGGTGGCGCCGGATTCCCCACCGGCCTGAAGTGGAGCTTCATGCCGCGCAATTCCGCGGGACAGAAATATATCGTCTGCAACTCGGACGAGGGCGAGCCGGGCACCTTCAAGGACAGCGATATCCTGCGCTATAACCCGCACCAGCTGGTGGAGGGCATGGCTATCGCCGGTTACACCATCGGCGCCAGCATGGGCTACAACTATATCCGCGGTGAATTCTGGGAGCCCTACGAGCGCTTTCAGGCCGCCATCGAGGAGGCCCGTGCCGCCGGCCTGCTGGGCAGGAACATCATGGGCTCCGGCATCGATTTCGATCTGGAGGTCCATCTTGGCGCGGGTGCCTACATTTGTGGTGAAGAGACCGCCCTGCTGGAGTCCATCGAGGGCAAGAAGGGGCAGCCGCGCTTCAAGCCGCCGTTCCCGGCCAGCTATGGCTTGTACGGTCGTCCGACCACCATCAACAACACCGAGACCTTGGCCTCGATTCCGATGATCCTGAAACACGGCGGGCAGTGGTTTCTTGATTTGGGCAAGCCCAATAACGGCGGCACCAAGATCTTTTCCGTCTCCGGCAATGTCAACAAGCCGGGCAACTACGAGGTCGGCATGGGCACGCCCTTCGCCGAACTGCTGGAAATGGCCGGCGGCGTACGTGACGGTCATAAACTGAAAGCAGTCATCCCCGGTGGTTCCTCGGTGCCGGTGGTGCCGGGCGAGGTCATGATGCAGACCGATATGGATTACGATTCCATCGGCAAGGCCGGCTCCATGCTCGGCGCCGGCTCGGTGATCGTCATGGACGAGACCACCTGTATGGTCAGGGCCCTGGCGCGGCTGTCGCACTTTTACTACGAAGAATCCTGCGGCCAATGTACCCCTTGCCGTGAAGGTACCGGCTGGCTGGCGCGCGTGGTTCACCGTATTGAGCACGGCCAGGGGCGTCAGCAGGATCTGGATATGCTCGACGATGTGGCCAATAAGATCATGGGCCGCACCATCTGCGCCCTGGGTGACGCCGCCGCCATGCCGGTGGCCAGCTTCATCAAGCATTTCCGCGATGAATTCCAGTATCACATCGACCATGGCGAGTGCATGGTGTGAATGCCGGGATATATCGATTCAGAGTGGATCAAGCAGAACCTAACGGGGCCAATTGATGGTTAAGATAGAAATCGACGGAAGGCAGATCGAGGCGAAGGACGGGTCCATGATTATCGAGGCCGCCGACGAGGCCGGCATTCCCATTCCCCGTTTTTGCTACCACAAAAAGCTTTCCGTTGCGGCCAATTGCCGCATGTGTCTGGTCGAAGTGGAGAAGGCCGCCAAGCCGCTGCCGGCCTGTGCCACGCCCATTACCGACGGCATGAAAGTCTTTACCCATTCGCCCAAGGCCATCGACGCGCAAAAGAGCGTGATGGAATTCCTGCTCATCAATCATCCCCTCGACTGCCCCATCTGCGATCAGGGCGGCGAATGTGATCTGCAGGACCTGGCCATGGGGTATGGCGGTGACCACTCCCGCTACGGCGAGGAAAAGCGCGTCGTCTTCGACAAGAACATCGGCCCCCTGGTGGCTACCGACATGACCCGCTGCATCCACTGTACCCGCTGCGTGCGTTTTGGCCAGGAGATCGCCGGCATCCACGAGTTGGGCGCCACCGGGCGTGGCGAGCACATGCAGATCGGCACCTATGTCGAGAAGGCCGTCGACTCAGAACTGTCGGGCAACATCATAGATCTGTGCCCGGTCGGGGCGCTGACCAACAAGCCCTTCCGCTTCGACGCCCGCAGCTGGGAAATGAACAAGCGCGAGGCTGTCTCGCCGCACGACTGTGTCGGCTCCAATCTTCAGGTGGAGTCGCTGCGCGGCGAAGTACGCCGCGTCACGCCCAAGGAAAACGAAGCCATTAACGAAACCTGGATCTCGGATCGTGATCGCTACAGCTGCGAAGGCCTGAATACGGATGATCGCCTGCACGTCCCCATGATCAAACAGAACGGCGAGTGGCGCGAAGTGGACTGGCAGACGGCCCTGGAGACAACCGTTGCCGGTTTGAAAAAGGTCTTGGAACAACAGGGTGCCGGGCAGCTGGGCGCGTTGACTTCAGCCAGTGCCACGATCGAGGAAATGTACCTGCTGCAAAAGCTGGTGCGCGGCTTGGGCGGTTCCAATATCGACCACCGCGTCGGCCAGCTCGATTTCAGTGATCAGGACAACATGCCCCTGTATCCGTCGCTGGGGCAATCCATCGCCGACTTGGAACAGCTCGATGCGGCGCTGTTGGTCGGCTCCAACATCCGCATGGACCAACCCTTGCTGGGTCACCGCATCCGCAAGGCGGCGTTGGCGGGTGGCAGGATCATGTGTGTCAACCCGGTCGATTACGAATTCAAATTCCCGGTCAGCGATAAAGTCATCGCCGCCGGCGCGGCCATGGAGCAGGCGCTGGCAGGTGTCGCCAAGGCGCTGATTGACGCTGGCGCGCCCGCGCCGCAGGGTTTGGCGGAACTGGTCAGCGGCGTCAAAGTAAGCGATAGCCATCGCGGCATCGCTGACACCCTCAAGTCTTCCGGCAAGGCCAGCGTATTGGTCGGCAGCTATGCCATGGCCACCCCGGCCGGTGCTAATCTGCGCGCCTTGGCCCAAGCTGTCGCCGCAATGAGCGGTGCCACGCTGGGTTATTTAACCACGGGTGCCAACAGCGCCGGCGGCTACCTGGCAGGTGCACTGCCACACCGCGCGCCTGCCGGTAAGGGCGCCACCTTCGGTCTGAATGTCCAGGGTATGTTGGAGAAGAAACTGGCGGGTTATGTCCTGCTGGGCATCGAGCCCGAGTACGATTGCGCCAACGGCACCGCGGCGGTGGCATCTTTGCAGAATGCGGACTTTGTCGTGGCCATGACCTCCTATAAGAGCGCCACCATGCTGGATTACGCTTCAGTGCTGCTGCCGGTGGCGCCGTTCACCGAGACCTCTGGCACCTTCGTCAACGTGGAGGGTAACTGGCAGAGCTTCGGCGGCGGTGTCAAGCCGCTGGCAGAGACCCGTCCCGCCTGGAAGGTGTTGCGCGTGCTGGGCAACCTGTTCAGTCTGGACGGCTTTGATTATGTTACTTCCGAAGAAGTGCGTGATGAGCTGCAAGACCAGGTCGAAGGCTTGGAAAACCGCGCGGCGGAATGGCAGTGTCCCAAGGCGTTGAATGCCCCCGGCGAGACATTGGTTCGCGTGGCTGACAAATCCATCTACGCCATTGACGCTATTGTGCGTCGTTCCGTGCCACTGCAACAAACCGCCCATGCCAAAGCCTCACGCGTGGCAAGGATCAATTCATCCGTCGCCAAGGCCTTGGGATTGAGCGATGCGCTTAAAGTGGAGGTGCGCCAGGGCGATGCCGCTTGTACGGTCGCCTTGGAGATCGACGATCGCGCCGCTGACGCCGCGGTCTGGTTGCCCGCCGGCATCGGGGAGTGTGCCGGTTTTGGCTGCGACGGGGCCGAGATCGCCCTCAAACCGGTATAGAATGAATCGGGATAATAACAATGACTGACGCTGTCCTGACTTTTTGGAACGACCTGCCTGAACTGGTCCTGATCAGCTTCAAGATCCTGGCCATCGTCATTCCGATCATGCTGTCGGTGGCCTATCTGACCCTGGCCGAACGCAAGGTGATCGGTTATATCCAGGTGCGCATCGGTCCCAACCGTGTCGGTCCGCGCGGCCTGTTGCAGCCAATTGCCGACGGTCTCAAGCTGATGATGAAAGAGATCATCGTCCCGACCAACGCCAACCGTTTTCTGTTTCTGCTGGGGCCGATCATCACCCTGGCGCCGGCGCTGGTGGCGTGGGCGGTGATCCCCTTCGACGAGGGCATGGTGCTGGCCAATGTGGATGCCGGGCTGCTCTACATCCTGGCCATGACTTCCGTGGGTGTCTATGGCGTGATCATCGCCGGCTGGGCTTCCAACTCCAAGTACGCCTTCCTCGGCGCGCTGCGTTCCTCGGCTCAGGTGGTGTCGTATGAAATCGCCATGGGCTTTGCCCTTGTAGTGGTGTTGATGGCCGCCGGCAGTCTGAATATGCAGGAGATCGTGCTGGCGCAGAAGGGCGGGCTGGGCTTTATCGACTGGTTCTGGTTGCCGCTGTTGCCTATGTTCGTGGTCTATTTCATCTCCGGCGTGGCCGAGACCAACCGTGCCCCGTTTGATGTGGCCGAGGGTGAGTCGGAGATCGTGGCCGGTTTCCACGTCGAATATTCGGGTATGACCTTCGCCGTCTTCTTCCTGGCCGAGTACGCCAACATGATTCTCATCTCGGCGCTGGCCTCGGTGATGTTCCTGGGTGGCTGGCTGTCGCCCTTTGAAGGTATTCCGGCTCTGGGAGCGCTGTTCGCCTGGGTACCGGGTAT
>JASBUE010000216.1 GCA_030148045.1 Candidatus Tenderia sp. | reverse complement strand
GCCGGTGCCGATGGCGATGGTGCGCAGGCCGTTGCGGTTTACCGCCACCGGAATGGCGTGATTGGGGTCGCTGATCAGCATGGCGGTGCTGGTGAGTGGGCCGACGCGGGTGACCTGGCCCATCACGCCGTGGGCGTCGAGCAGCGGCTGGCCCGGGTAGAGCCCGTCGCCGCTGCCCTTGTTGACCACGATCTGGCTGGAGAAGGGTTCCATGTCCACCGCCAGCAGTTCGGCGATCAGCACCCGTTCGCCGACTTTGAAAGACGAGTCGAGCAGCTGGCGCAGGCGCATGTTTTCGCTCTCCAGGGCGGCCAGCTTCTGCAGCCGCACGTCGTACAACAGTTGCTGGGTGCGCAGGGTGGTGACCTCGGCCATCAGGGATTCGCGGGTGGCGAAACTTTCGCCCATCCATTCGCCGGCGGCGACGGGCAGGTTGACCAGGGTCTGGATAGGGTAGGCGATCACGGAGACCGCGGCGCGCACCTCTTTCAGATACTGGAAGCGGTGATCCAGCACCATCAGCAGGATGGCGAGGATGGCGCACGCCACGAAGCGCACGTTGGCGGATGAACCGTGTACAAATAGCGGTTTGATGACGCTCTCTCCAGCCCCTTGTCAGCGGGGGCTGTTCATAACCAATTCAAAGCAGGCCTATTGGGACGGTTCCCCGGCGGCCCGGTTGCAGACTTATTCTACAGAAAAGAGCTCGGTGCCACCTTCATCGATCATTTCCAGGGCGCGGCCGCCGCCGCGGGCGACACAGGTGAGGGGGTCTTCCGCCACGATCACCGGCAGGCCGGTCTCCTCCATCAGCAGCCGGTCCAGATCGCGCAGCAAGCCGCCACCGCCGGTCAGCACCATGCAGCGCTCGGCGATGTCGGCGCCCAGGTCCGGCGGGGTCTGTTCCAGCGCCGTCTTCACCGCGCTGACGATGCCGGTGAGCGGTTCCTGCAGCGATTCCAGGATCTCGTTGCTGTTGAGGGTGAAGCTGCGCGGCACGCCTTCCGACAGGTTGCGCCCCTTGACCTCGATCTCCAGTACCTCCTTGCCGGGATAGGCGGAGCCGATCTCGTGCTTGATGCGCTCCGCCGTGCTTTCGCCGATCAGGGTACCGTAGTTACGGCGCACGTAGTTGATGATGGCCTCGTCGAAGCGGTCGCCGCCGATGCGCACCGAGGCCGAGTAGACGATGCCGTTGAGCGACAGCACGGCGATCTCGGTGGTGCCGCCGCCGATGTCCAGCACCATGGAGCCACGCGCCTCGCCCACCGGCATGCCGGCGCCGATGGCGGCGGCCATGGGCTCCTCGATCAGGTAGACGTCGCGGGCGCCGGCGCCGGCGGCCGATTCCTTGATGGCGCGGCGTTCCACCTGGGTCGAGCCGCAGGGGACGCAGATCAGCACCCGCGGGCTGGGCCGGAAAAACTTGTTTTCATGCACCTTGCGAATGAAGTGCTGCAGCATCTTCTCGGTCACGGTAAAGTCGGCGATGACGCCGTCCTTGAGCGGCCGGATGGCGACGATGCTGCCCGGCGTGCGGCCGATCATGCGTTTGGCCTCCATACCCACCGCGGCGATGCTCTTGGGCCCGCCGGGCCCGCGATCCTGGCGCACCGCGACCACCGAGGGTTCGTTGAGCACGATGCCCTGGCCGCGGACGTAGATCAGGGTGTTGGCGGTGCCGAGGTCGATGGAAAGGTCGTTGGAGAAGATGCCGCGAAAGCGCTTGAAGACCATGTGCGTGGATTACCTTAAATGACGAGACTGAATAGAGTTACGGCCAAAACCTGCGGTAATTTAGCAATTTGTCAGGGCTTTGGGCAAGCGCGCAATTGTGCTAACTTTGCCTCCCTTGTGCCGGGTCATGGCCGGGCGACAATGTTTACGGCTGAAACTGGAGTGTGGAAATGAGTCTTGAGCAGAGTGATGTGGACAAGATTGCGCACCTGGCGCGTCTTGAGATTGCGGCGGACGATGTCCCGGAAGTTGCCCGCAACCTGTCGAATATCCTCGATCTGGTGGCGCAGATGGACACCATCGATACCGACGGTGTAGAGCCCATGGCCCACCCCCTGGAGATGGCGCAGCGCCTGCGTGAAGACGAGGTCACCGAGACCGACCAGCGTGAGCGCTTCCAGGCGATCGCGCCGCAGACCGAAAACGGGCTCTATCTGGTGCCCAGGGTCATCGAGTGAATTCTGGCAGCAATGCCTCACGGACTACAATTAGAAAACGATTTAGACTATGCATACCAAAACCATTGTCCAGCTGGCGGCGGGCCTGAAGGCGGGTGAGTTCTCCAGCGCAGAACTGACCCGTGCCTATCTCGACCGCATCGAGCGGCTCGACGCCCGGGTCAACAGCTACATCACCGTCACCGCCGCCGCGGCCATGGCCGCCGCCAAGGCCGCCGATGCCCGGATCAGAGCCGGCCAGGCCGGACCGCTGAGCGGCATCCCCATCGCCCAGAAGGATATCTTTTGCACCGAGGGGGTGAAGACCAGCTGCGGTTCCAAGATGCTGGACAACTTCATCTCGCCCTACGACGCCACGGTCATCGAGAAATTCAAGCAGGCCGGCGCGGTGATGCTGGGCAAGACCAATATGGACGAGTTCGCCATGGGTTCCTCCAACGAGACCAGTTTCTACGGCGCGGTGAAAAACCCCTGGGATCTGGACGCCGTGCCCGGCGGTTCCTCCGGTGGTTCGGCTGCAGTGGTGGCGGCGCGCCTGGCGCCGGCGGCCACCGGCACCGACACCGGCGGCTCGATCCGCCAGCCGGCGGCGCTGTGCGGCATCACCGGGCTCAAGCCGACCTACGGCCGCGTCTCGCGCTACGGCATGATCGCCTTTGCCTCCAGCCTGGACCAGGCCGGACCCATGGCGCGCACGGCCGAGGACTGCGCCCTGATGCTGAACGTCATGGCCGGGTTCGACGAACGCGATTCCACCAGCGCCGACCGGTCGGTGCCCGATTACACGGCGGCGCTGAACCAGCCGCTGAACGGTTTGAAGATCGGCCTGCCCAAGGAGTATTTCGCCGAGGGGCTGGACAACGATGTGGCCACGGTGGTGCAAGCGGCCATCGAGGAGTACAAAAAGCTGGGCGCCGCAATCAAGGAGATCAGCCTGCCCAATACCGGCCTGTCGGTGCCGGCCTATTACGTGGTCGCCCCGGCCGAGTGCTCCTCCAACCTGTCGCGCTTCGACGGCGTGCGCTTCGGCCATCGCTGCGATGATCCCAAGGACCTGATGGATCTCTACAAGCGTTCGCGCGGCGAAGGCTTCGGCCCCGAGGTGAAGCGCCGTATCATGATCGGCACCTATGCCCTCTCGGCCGGGTATTACGATGCCTATTATTTGAAAGCACAGAAAGTGCGCCAGCTGATCAGCCAGGATTTCAAACAGGCCTTCGAGCAGGTGGACGTGATCATGGGGCCGACCTCGCCGACCGTGGCCTTCAATCTGGGTGAGCGCAGCGAGGACCCGGTGACCATGTATCTCTCCGACGCCTACACCATTGCCGCCAACCTGGCGGGCCTGCCCGGCATGTCGGTGCCCTGCGGTTTCGTCGGCAAGCGGCCGGTGGGCTTGCAGATCATCGGCGACTACTTCGACGAGGCGCGCCTGCTCAACGTGGCGCACCAGTACCAGCAGGCGACCGACTGGCACACACAGGCGCCGGAACAATTCAAATAATCAGTCCGCGAACAACGCAAATGGGCGCAAATAAAAAACAAGTATTATCTTTAGCGTTCATTTGCATTCTTTGCGGACTCAAGGTTTCAAAGAGGGTTTAATCATGCAGTGGGAAGTCGTCATCGGCCTGGAGATTCACGCCCAGCTTGCGACCAAGAGCAAAATCTTTTCCGGCGCCTCCACCGCCTACGGCGCCGCGCCCAACAGTCAGGCCTGCGCCGTGGACCTGGGGCTGCCCGGGGTGCTGCCGGTGCTGAATAAAGAGGCGGTGCGCATGGCGGTCAAGTTCGGTCTGGCGGCCAACTGCGAGATCGCCCGCCGTTCCATCTTCGCGCGCAAGAATTATTTCTATCCCGACCTGCCCAAGGGCTACCAGATCAGCCAGTACGAACTGCCCATCGTCGCCAAGGGCCATCTGGACATCGAGCTGGAGGACGGTTCCACCAAGACCATCGGCATTACCCGCGCCCATCTGGAAGAGGATGCGGGCAAGTCCCTGCACGAGGATTTTCACGGCATGACCGGTATCGATCTCAACCGCGCCGGTACGCCGCTGCTGGAGATTGTCTCCGAGCCCGACATGCGTTCGGCCAGGGAGGCGGTGGCCTGCATGAAAAAGATCCACGCCCTGGTGCAATACCTGGAGATCTGTGACGGCAACATGCAGGAGGGGTCCTTCCGCTGTGACGCCAACGTCTCGGTGCGGCTGAAGGGGGAGGAGAAATTAGGCACCCGCACCGAACTGAAGAACCTTAACTCGTTCCGTTTCATCGAGCGCGCCATCAACTTCGAGGTGGAGCGCCAGATCGACATCCTCGAAGGCGGCGGCGAGGTGGTGCAGGAGACCCGTCTCTACGACGCCGACAATAACGAGACCCGCTCCATGCGCTCCAAGGAAGAGGCCTTCGACTACCGCTATTTCCCCGATCCCGACCTGTTGCCGGTGGCGGTGGAGGACTCCTTTATCGAGGCCGTGCGCGCCACCCTGCCCGAGCTGCCCGGCGCCAAGAAACAGCGCTTTGTTGATGATTACGGCATCAAGGCCGAAGACGCCGCCATTCTTACCGGCAGCCGCGAGCTGGCCGACTTTTTCGAGGCCGTGGTCAAGGCCGGCGGTGACACCAAGCTGGCCGCCAACTGGGTCATCGTCTAGCTACTCGGCGCGCTCAACCGTGACGGCAAGGCCCTGGCCGAGAGCCCGGTCTCGGCCGGGATGCTGGGCGACATGATTCAGCGCATCAGGGACAACACCATCTCGGGCAAGATCGCCAAGCAGGTCTTCGTCGCTATGTGGGAGGGTGAAGGCGATGCCGATGCCATCATCGAGGCCAAGGGCCTGAAGCAGGTCACCGACAGCGGCGCCATCGAAAAGATCATCGACGAGGTGCTGGCCAATAACCCGAAACAGATCGAGGAGTACAAGGCCGGCAAGGAGAAGATGCTCGGTTACTTCGTCGGCCAGGTGATGAAGGCCTCGCAGGGCAAGGCCAATCCCGGGCAGGTGAATCAACTGCTCAGGCAAAAACTGCGGGATTGAGCGGCACTTCCCGGACGAATCAAAAAAGGCCGCAAGATCGCGGCTTTTTTTCTAGGGCCTGTTAACACTAATTTCGGAGCAGCGCCGGCGGCCCATTTTTCACGGGACAAGGCGCATTGAGCGGCAGTATACTTGCCGTGCATGAGCGAAATGCAACGCCGTCCCGGGGAAAATGGGCCCCGTCCCTTCGGGTTGCGCCCCAGAACGGGCCATGCGGCGTTGCTCATACCCAAAGCACTCGCTCCGCTCGCGGGGCAGGCTCTCGCTCATTTGGAATGACCAAACTACGCTCTTCGCGCCCTTGTGCTCTGTGAGTATTGCCTGGCCCGTTCTGGGGCAGCAACGCTGCTTCGAAATTAGTGTGAACAGGCCCTAAACAAATCGTTGTGACAGGCCGATAGCGCGACATTGGAGGCGGTTATTGTTTGAATGTACAACACCGATACAATCGTTTGATAACTTTATGGAGTGAACATACATGGACGAATCCGTCGTCAATGCGGTCAAGCAAAGTTATGGCAGGTCTCTGGGTAATCATGAACTAATGGATGAGTTTTATAAGCGACTTATCGGCAGCCATCCCGACATCGCCAAGATGTTTGCCGGCATTGATATGAAAAAGCAGCAGGTCGTGCTGAAACAGTCGCTCTCCATGGCCATCCTGTTCCCCCGCGATAACCTGATTGCCAAGCACGCCATGGACAGGGTGCGTAAAACCCATGCCCGGGATCAGCTGAACGTCAGGCCCGAGCTCTACGAATACTGGTTGAGTGCGCTGGTGGGTGTGGTGGCGGAGTCCGATCCTGAATTCACACCCGAACTGGAGCGCCAGTGGCGCGACGTGCTTGCCCACACCATTTCGTTTATCAAGGAAGGGTACTAGCTCACAGTAATTAAGGAAGCTCTGATCTATTCATGCTGATAGCGATATTCTGGATAATTTTCCCGGTGCAACAGAAAACCGACCCGGAAAACCGCGTGTTTGGATGCTGTGATGCGCCGGGTTCCGCCAATATTCCCGATATTCCGGTCTATCGGCGAACCTCGGACACACAAACCCTATGTGGGTCGCAACAGCCGCCTTCGCGCCTGGCACAGATTGACCAGTCCACAGGCCACGAACAACTAGTTGGCATTCTTGTCCAGACCCCGGTAATGCACCTTGGTGAAACCGAATATCCGCTTGAGTATCGGAAACGGATGTTCGACCATGGCCCGGATTCTCGGCCCTGTCCTCTTTTTGGTTTCAGAAAACAAAAAGGTGAGTTATGAGTTATACCGATACCGTGGACAGTACCGCCTGCCTGCGGCTGGCGCTGCCGCTGATGGCCCAGCGGGAAATTCCCGTCTATCCGCGTAATTACGCGATCTGGTACGAGTACGTGGCCGGGACCAACGAGCCCCTCAAGCGGGCCATGGATGAGCTGATCAAGCAGGAGCTAACCTTTACCGAGGAGGTCTGCGAACAGCTCTATCTCGAACATATCGCCCAGCCCAGCGAGATCCACCTGCGTGTCCTCCAGCAGAGCACCATAAAGATATTGGAGGAGATCCGCGGCTATCTGGGCAGCGCGGACCGGGACTCCTCCCGGTTCGAGAATTCCCTGGAGCGTCACACCCGGGCCTTGAATGATGATCAGAACCTGGAGAGCATCCATGCCGTACTCAACGCCCTGCACCAAGACATCAGATCCATGCAGGATTCCACTCGTTCGCTTCAGGCCTGCCTCAACAAGAATTCGGAAGAGGTCGAGCAGTTGCGCAAGGAGCTCGATATCACTCGGCGGGAGGCGACCACCGATGCCCTGACCGGCCTGGCCAATCGCAAGGCCCTCATGACCGCCCTGGAGCAGGCGGCCGGCGATTCGGTTGAGGAGGGCAAGGAGCTTTGCCTGCTGCTGCTGGACATCGACAGATTCAAGGCCATCAACGACACTCACGGCCACTTGGTGGGCGACAAGGTGATTCGCTGCGTTGCCGATGTCATGAAAAGGGCGGTCAAGGGGTGGGATCTGGTGGCCCGCTATGGGGGCGAGGAATTCGTCATCCTGCTGCCCAGCACCCCCCTGGCGGGGGCTCTGGGCGTGGCGGAGAACATTCGCCGCGCCATCGAGCGCACCCAGCTGATCCGCAGCAGCAGCAAGGAGACCATCGCCCGCATCACCATCTCCATCGGCGTGGCGAAGTACCGCGCCGGGGAGGCCCTTGACGGCTTCATCCAGCGGGCCGACGCCGCCCTTTACCGCTCCAAGAGCGGGGGGCGGAATCGGGTAACCCCCGAGGCCTGATTGAAGTCTGATTAATCCATCCTTGGCTTAATCAGACGTAGGCAATAAAAATGCGATTTTTCTTGCCCTTCATTTTCAATTGCTTACCACGATTGAACATGGCGGCCCATCCCTGGGTCGCGGAAACTCTGAAATAATCAGAGTTTCCTTAAGCCAGTTGCAATGCGATTTCGTTGGCCTGGTTGTCTTTGATGCGAAAAGCGGCCATTTCCAATACGCCGACGATATTGAGTGAAATGATCAGGTAGACCGCCTCGGGGTAACTGGCTTCGGCCAGATCGGTCTCGGAGGGCAGCGCCGGGGCGCGCGGGTGGGAGTGATAAATGGCGATCAGCGCTTCGTCGTTGTCGCGCATTTGGCGCATGGTCTCGATCTGCTCGCGCGGGTCCATCTGAAAACGGCGCGCCTGATCCAGGGCGGCGTTGTCGACCGGGTAGCAGTGTTCGGCGCGACCGTCGCGGCCGCCGATCAGGCCGCAGATTTCGTTGTCCGGCGACTGCTGCGCCTGGCTCAGGATGGTGTTGACCAGCGGTCTTGGCAGTTCAAATGTTTCCATGATGTTGTGTTCGTTGTTGTCGGTTATTGTGCCGGTCGTCTTGCCAGCGTCATTCGCTCATTATTGCCCAAATCGCGCTTTGTGGTGATCTTCTCGAAGCCATGTCGGTTTAACAAGGCACGAACCGCGGCCCCTTGATCATAACCGTGTTCCAGTAACAACCGGCCAAGTGGGCAAAGATGCGGTTTCATTTCTTCGATAATTACCAGGATCGCCGCCAGGCCGTCCGCCCCCGGCGTAAGGGCATGCTGCGGCTCGAAGGGTAGGCCATCGTCCCGCAGGTGCTGGTCATTCGCCGCGACGTAGGGTGGGTTGGAGGCGATCAGCTGAAAGCGTTCGTCCGTTTGCAGGGCTTCATGCCAATCGCCCCGGCGGAACTCCACGTTGCCGATGTTCAGGCGGCGGGCGTTGGCTCTTGCGATGTCCAAGGCGTCGGCGCAGATATCGGTGGCGATGAGGTGGCAGCGGGGGCGCTCGCTGGCAATGGCCAGGGCAATGGCGCCGGAGCCGGTGCCCAGGTCGGCGACGTGCCAGTCGGCGTCGCGGGGAATGATGGCCAGGGCCTGCTCCACCAGCAGTTCGGTGTCGGGGCGCGGGATCAGGGTGGCCGGGCTGACCTGCAATAACAGCGACAAGAATTCGCGCCGGCCGGTCAGGTAGGCCAGCGGCTCTCCGCCGGCGCGGCGCGTCACCAGTTGTCGGAATTCGCTCAGCTGTTTTGCGTCTATTTCCCGCTCGGGCCAGGCGCGGAAGTAGCCGCGCTCTTTGTCCAATACATGGGCCAGCAGGGCCTCGGCGTCAATCGCATCAATCTCTGTTTTCGCCTCCGCCAGTACGGCGGCGATGTTGGCCTGCATTTATTCGTCGCCCATGGCCGCCAGCAGGTCGGCCTGGTATTCGCTGGTGAGCGGTTCGATCACCGGGCCCAGATTGCCCTGCATGATCTCTTCCAGTTTGTAGAGCGTCAGGTTGATGCGGTGGTCGGTAACACGGCCCTGGGGATAGTTGTAGGTGCGGATGCGCTCGGAGCGGTCGCCGCTGCCCACCAGTCGGCGGCGGGTGCTGGCCTGTTCGGCGGCGGCCTTTTCCTGCTGCATGGCATTGAGCTTGGCCTGCAGCAGGGACAGGGCGCGGGCGCGGTTCTTATGCTGCGAACGTTCGTCCTGACACTCCACCACGATGCCCGTGGGCAGGTGGGTAAGGCGGATGGCCGAGTCGGTCTTGTTGACGTGCTGGCCGCCGGCGCCGGAAGCGCGGTAGGTGTCCACCTTGAGGTCGGCGGGGTTGATGTCGATCTGCTCCAGCGCGTCGCTCTCGGGCAGCACCGCCACGGTGCAGGCCGAGGTGTGGATGCGCCCCTGGGATTCGGTCTCGGGCACGCGCTGGACGCGGTGGGCGCCCGATTCGAACTTGAGTTTGGAGTAAGCGCCACGGCCGATGATGCGCGAGATGATCTCCTTGTAGCCGCCGTGCTCGCCTTCGCTTTCGCTCATCACCTCCACCTGCCAGCCCTGCTGTTCGGCATAGCGCGAGTACATGCGGAACAGGTCGCCGGAAAAGATGGCGGCCTCGTCGCCGCCGGTGCCGGCACGGATTTCGAGATAGATGTTCTTGTCGTCGTTGGGGTCCTTGGGCAGCAGCAGTTTTTGCAGTTCGGCCGCCAAGGTCTCTTTTTTCTTGCGCGTGTCTTTCAGTTCATCCTCGGCCATTTCGCGCATATCCGGGTCGGCCAGCATCTCCTCTGCGGTTTTCATGTCTTCCAGTGTCCGGCGGTATTGGTTGAAACAGGCGATTACCGGGTTGAGTTCGGCGTACTCCTGCGACAGGGCGCGGAATTTTTTCTGGTCGGCGATAGTGTCCGGGTCGGCCAGGAGCGCATTGATCTCCTGCAGCCGCTCGGAGAGATTCTCCAGTTTGCTGCGTATGGATGCCTTCACGTGAGTTAACGATCTGTCTTTTTGAGCTGAAACAGCAGGCGTGCCGCATCGAGGATTTCATCGCGACCCTCGAAGCCGGCCTGGCGCAGCTGCGCGCTGGGGGCGTGGGTGAGTTTGTTGGTCAGGTTGTGGGCCAGTTTCTGCAACACCTGTTCGGGATCGGCGCCATTGCCAAGCTGCTGTATAGCCTTGGACACTTCGGCATTGCGGATGTTCGTGGCGCGGTCGCGGAACTGGCGGATGGTGTCCACGGCATTGAGCGATTGCAGCCAGCCCATGAAATGGGCGACCTGGGTGTCGATGATCTCTTCCGCCTGCTCGGCCGCCTCCTGGCGCGACTTCAACCCCTCCTCGATAATCTCCTGCAGGTCGTCGACGGTGTAGAGGTAGATATCTTCCATGGCCCCCACTTCCGGCTCGATGTCGCGCGGTACGGCGATATCGATCATCAGCATGGGGCGGTGCTTGCGCGCCTTAATAGCGCGTTCCACCGCACCCTTGCCCAGGATGGGCAGTTGGCTGGCGGTGGATGAAATGACGATGTCGGCCTCGGCCAGGTGGGCCGGAATCTCGCCCAGAGCGATGGCGTAGGCATTGAATTCCTGCGCCAGGGTGCGGGCCTTTTCCACCGTGCGGTTGGCGATGATCATGCGGCCGATGCCGCTGGCGTGCAGGTGGCGCGCGGCCAGTTCGACGGTCTCGCCGGCGCCGATCAGCAGGGCAGTGTGTTCCTCCATGCCGCTGAAGATCTGCTTCGCCAGGCTGACGGCGGCGAAGGCCACCGAGAAGGTATGCTGGAACAGCCGACTCAGCAGCTTGCCGATGGTGCCGGCCGCCTGGGCCTTGCTGTAGGCGTCCTTGATCTGGCCCAGGATCTGCGGCTCGCCCAGCACCAGGGAATCAAGACCGCTGGCGACGCGCAGCACGTGGCGCACCGCCAGCCGGTCCGGGTGGACATACAGGTAAGGCCGTACCTCGGTGTCGCTAAGCTTATGATAATGCTCGAACCAGTCGATAACGGTGTTGCCCTTGATCTCATTGCTGCAGCAGACCAGTTCGGTGCGGTTGCAGGTCGACAGGATGGCGGCCTCGCTCACCTCGCTGGTGGAGGTCAGCTCATGCAGGGCATCGGCGAGGCGCTCGGGGGCGAAGGAGACGCGTTCCCGAATTTCGACCGGAGCGGTTTTGTGGTTAATGCCGACGGCGAGCAGGCTCATTGAAACTTTACAGCGACTTGGCTAATCAAATAGATGAGGAATTCTGCTGTATATGCCTCACAATGGCAAGTAGAGCAAGTAGTTAGAAGTAACATTTTGGAGCTGAGTTGCCGCTGGGGTAGACTAGCCGAACACCATATATAAATCCAGGCTCGTGGAGGGCAGGATGAAGCCTATTTCTTTGATCGCAGGATTTTTTGTATCAATATCAATGATTTCGGGGTGTGCGACGACCCCTCGGGAGGCGGCGCAGGCGCCCGCTGATGAGGCCGAAGCGGTGGCCGCCGGCCCCGAGCTGCCCAATATCGAGCTTACCCCCGACCTGCTCAACGACCTGTTCGTGGCCGAGGTGGCGCTGCAGCGCGGCCAGTACGATACGGCGGTGCAATATTACGCCCGCCTCGCCAAAGAAACCTCGGACCCCCGCTTGGTAGAACGGGCCACCCGGATTGCCGTGTTTGCACGCGAATACCTCACCGCGTTGGAGCTGGGCCGACAGTGGATCGAGCTCGATCCGGCCAACCCGGACGCCGGCCAGATTCTGACCATGCTGCAGGTGAAAGCGGGCGACTACAGCGCCGCGCTGGAGTCGCTGGAACTGGCCGTGGCCACGGCGCAGGACGACGCCAGCCGCTACCTGATAATGATCCGCCTGCTCGGCCGCGAGCAAGACAAGGAGGCGGGGTTGGAGGTGATGCAGCGCTATCTCGAACGCCATCCGGATGACGGTGCGGCCCTGTTTGCCCATGCCCAGCTCTCCCTGCGTGCCGGCAAGCTGGCTCAGGCGGAGGCGACCATCGACCGGTTGCTGGCGCTGAAGCCTGATTGGCCCCGGGCGGTGATCCTGCGTGCGCGCATCCTGCAGGTCGACAATCGCGAGGCCGCGGCGCTGGAGTATCTCGGCGAAGTGGTGGCGCGTAACGCCGGAAATCTGGAGCTGCGTGTCCAGTATGGTCGTATGCTGGTGGACGTGGAACGCCCGGAAGAGGCCCTGGTGCAATTCCGCAAGGTGCTCAAGGCCCAGCCCGAAAACGATGACATCCTGTTTGCCGCCGGCCTGGTGGCGTTGCGGATCGAGCGCATTGACGAAGCCCGTGACTACTTTCTGCGTCTCAATGACCGCGCCGTGCGCCTCGACGAGACCGGCTACTACCTGGGCCGCATCGCCGAGATCAGGGAAGACTACGACAAGGCGATCCGCTGGTACAGCAGCGTCAGCCGCGGCGAGAACTATCTCAACGCCCAGATCCGCAGCGCCCTGCTGCACGCCCGCCTGGGTGATGTGGATGCGGCCCGCGCCCTGCTGCACGCCGCCCAGGTGCGCACGCCGGGGCAGCAGCTGCGTCTCTATCTGGCCGAGGGCGAGATCCTACGCGATGTGGGCCATCTCGAGGCCGCCATCGAGGTCTACGACCACGCCCTGCGAGAGATGCCCGGCAACACCGAACTGCTCTATGCCCGCGCCATGGTGGCGGAGAAAGTGGGGCGCATCGATCAGCTCGAACGTGACCTGCGCGCCATCCTGGAGCGCGAGCCGGACCACGTGGACGCTCTCAACTCGCTCGGCTATACCCTGGCGGATCGCACCGATCGCATTGACGAGGCCTATACCTACATCAAGCGCGCCCTGGAACTGAAGCCGGACAGCTTTTACATAATGGACAGTATGGGTTGGGTGCTGTATCGCCAGGGCAAGCTGGACGAGGCGCTGGCTTACCTGAAAAAGGCCATGGAATTGAATGCCGACGCCGAAATTGCCGCCCATTTGGGTGAAGTGTTATGGGTGAAGGGCGACCGCGAAGGGGCCCGAAATATCTGGAAGCGGGCCCTGGAGGCCAGTCCCGAAAGCAGTGCCGTGCTGAATACCATTAAACGACTCGAAAAGTAATGCCGCACCGTCCTCGACTCACCCAGGGCCGGCGCCGCGCCCTGGGTGTTTTTTTTGTCCTGCTGAGTGCGGCCATGCTGTCGGCCTGTGCCACGCGGCCGGTGGTTTCGCCCGCCGTGGTCTCACTCCAGCAGCGCACCGCCGACTGGCAGCTGCACCGGCAGGCGCTGGCGCGGCTGGATCACTGGTCTTTCAGCGGCCGCGTGGCGGTCAGGGACAGGCTGGAGGAGAGCTGGAACGCCGGGCTCGCCTGGCAGCAACGGGCTGACGGCTTCGATATCCGCCTGTCGGGTGCCTTCGGCCGGTAGGCGGCGCGCCTCTCCGGCCGGAAAGGCTACGCCATGATCGAGACCAGCGGGCACGCCGCGCTCTCGGCCAGTTCGGTCGAGCTGCTGATGGAAGAACAGCTGGGCTGGTCGGTGCCGGTACAGGGATTCAGGTACTGGCTTATCGGCAGCCCGGCGCCGGGCGTGATCGACCGTTACTCCTTGGATGAGGCCGGGCGTCTGGCCGAATTGGAGCAGTCCGGTTGGCAGATCCGCTATCTCAGCTACCAGGCGGTCGACGGCCTGGACCTGCCGCGCAAATTGGAGCTGGAAAATCCGCGTCTGCGCATCCGCCTCGTGATCGACGAGTGGCAATTGTCCAGAGGGGAACCCGACGATGTGGTCTGAACATTGGCCGGCGCCGGCCAAACTCAATCTTTTTTTACATATCACCGGCCGCCGCACCGACGGTTATCACCTGTTGCAGAGTGTGTTCCAGTTTCTCGATTACAGCGATGAGCTGAGTTTCGCGCCGCGCGGCGACGGCCGCGTGCGCCGGGTGAACGCGCTGGCGGGCGTGGCCGAGGCCGATGACCTGACGCTGCGCGCCGCCCGTACCCTGCAACAGTTCAGCGCTACCGCCCAGGGGGCGGATATTCGCATTCACAAGCGCCTGCCCATGGGCGGCGGGCTGGGCGGCGGCAGTTCCGACGCCGCTACCACCCTGGTGGCGCTGAACCGGCTCTGGGGGCTGGGCCTTTCCGTCGATCAGCTGGCCGGACTGGGACTGGCGTTGGGTGCCGACGTGCCGGTGTTCGTGCGCGCTCAGGCCGCCTGGGCGGAAGGGGTGGGCGAGCAGCTCACCCCCATCGACCTGCCCGAGCCCTGGTTCGTGGTGATTATCCCGCCCTGCCACGTCCCCACGGCGGAGATCTTCGCCGCGCCGGAATTGACACGCGCCGCGCAAAGCATCAAAATACCGGCCTTTCTCGACGGGCAGGGCATTAACGTCTGTGAATCTGTGGTGCGCAGGCGCTACCCGGATGTTGATAAGGCCTTGAATTGGTTGGCCCAATACAGCCAGTCCCGCATGAGCGGTACGGGCGCCTGTGTGTTTGCCCCGTTTGCCGATGAGGCGGATGCGCGACGTGTTTTGCAACAGCTGCCGGGCGCCTGGCGCGGCTTTGTTGCCAAGGGTTTGAACCGGTCCCCGCTGTTGGATCGGCTGGCCAGAACGTCCCATTCAGACGCGAGAACAGTTTGAGTATTGGGGTGTCGCCAAGCGGTAAGGCACAGGGTTTTGATCCCTGCATTCCCAGGTTCGAATCCTGGCACCCCAGCCATATTTTTGTCCGGTGAACAGAAAAGCGAGAGAGGTTAGAGTCGTGTCTGACAGCAGGATGATGGTGTTCACTGGCAACGCCAACCCCCAGCTCGCCCAGGCGGTGGTCAAATACCTCGATACCTCCCTGGGCAAGGCAGTGGTGGGCCGTTTCAGCGACGGCGAGATCATGGTCGAGGTCATGGAGAACATCCGCGGCCGCGATGTCTTCATCGTCCAGTCCACCTGCGCCCCCACCAACGACAATCTGATGGAGCTGTGCGTGATGATGGATGCCATGCGTCGCGCCTCGGCCGGCCGCATTACCGCCGTCATTCCCTATTTCGGCTATTCGCGCCAGGACCGCCGGCCGCGTTCCGTGCGCGTGCCCATCACGGCGCGCGTGGTGGCCGACATGCTCACCGTCAGCGGCGCCGACCGCATCATGACGGTCGACCTGCACGCCGACCAGATTCAGGGCTTTTTCGACCTGCCGGTGGACAATATCTACGCCTCGCCGATTCTGCTGGGTGATATCTGGCGCCACAAGGCCGGCGACGACATCGTCGTCGTTTCGCCCGACGTGGGTGGCGTGGTGCGCGCCCGCGCCCTGGCCAAGCGCCTGGACGACGCCGACCTGGCCATTATCGACAAGCGCCGTCCGAAACCGAACGTGGCGCGGGTGATGAATATCATCGGCGACGTCAAGGGTCGTACCTGTATCCTGATCGACGACCTGGTCGATACCGCCGGCACCCTGTGCACCGCCGCCGGGGCCCTGAAGGAGCACGGCGCCCTCAAGGTGGTGGCCTATTGTACCCACCCGGTGTTGTCCGGTCCGGCGGTGAGCAACATCGAGAATTCACAACTGGATGAACTGGTGGTCACCGATTCCATTCCGCTGTCGCCGGAGGCCCAGGCCTGCAGTCAGATTCGCCAGCTCAGCATCGCCGAGCTGCTGGGCGAGACCATCCGCCGCATCAGCAACGAAGAGTCGGTCAGCTCGCTGTTTGTTGAGTAAAGGGGGGAGGGCTGTTTCCCTTTGAAACCCCAGGCGCTTAAAGTGGGCGCCGAGGGCGGTCGGGGTGTTAATTAAGAATTTGCACGGTCAGTTTTATTAACTGGCAGCGCAAACCATGCCGAACCTGGTCGAGGGGGAGGCGTAACATTAACTCTAAATTAGAGAGACAGAAAAATGAGTGTTGAAGCGTTTGTCGTAAATGCAGAGCCGCGTAACGACGAGGGGAAAGGTGCGAGCCGCCGCCTGCGTCGTGAAGGCAAGGTGCCGGCCGTACTCTACGGCGGTAACAAGGAGCCCCAGAGCATCAGCCTGCAGCACAATATCATGTTGCAGCATATTGAGAACGAGGCCTTCTTTTCCCACATCCTGACGGTCAACGTCGGTGGGCAGGCGGAGAAGGCGGTAATCAAGGATCTGCAAATGCATCCTTACAAGCCGTCCATCGTTCACATGGACTTCCAGCGTGTCGATGAAAAATCCGTGATCAAGGTTTCCGTTCCGGTTCACTTCATCGGTGCAGACGTGGCCCCGGGCGTCAAGGCAGGTGGTGTGGTCACACACCAGATGACCAGCGTGGAGGTCAGCTGCCCGGCCGGCAAGCTGCCCGAGTACCTGGAGGCAGATGTGTCCAGCATGGAGATCGGCGATTCCCTGCATCTGTCCGACCTGACGTTGCCGGAAGGGGTCGAGTTGGTCGAGCTGATGCACGGCGCAGAGCATGACCTGCCGGTGGTGACCATCGTCGCCACCCGCGGCGGTGCCGCCGAGGAAGAGGAAGCGGCGCCGCCTGAGGAAGGCGAAGCGGCCGCTGAATAAGTCCCGCCCTTACCGGGTGGGACGAAAAGGGGACCGGTGTTGTCCGCTGTTATCGCTCTGATTGTCGGCCTGGGAAATCCCGGCCCGCAGTACCAAGCAACGCGGCACAACGCCGGTTTCTGGTTTGTGGAACAGGTGGCGCGCCGGTACGGCGGGCAGTTTCGTTCCGATGCCAAGTTTCACGGCGACGTCGCCAAGGTGACGATCGGCGGCCGCCAGGTTTGGCTGCTCAAACCCCAGACCTTCATGAACCGTAGCGGCCAGTCGGTGGCCGCCCTGGCGCGTTTCTACAAGATTCCGCTGGAAAACATCCTAGTGGTGCACGACGAACTGGACCTGTCGCCGGGCACGGCGCGCCTCAAGCAGGGCGGCGGCCACGGCGGCCACAACGGCCTGCGCGACATCGTCGCCCACATGGGCGGTAAAGGGTTCATGCGGTTGCGCATCGGCATCGGCCACCCCGGCAACAGCAAGCAGGTGAGCGACTACGTGCTCAGCCGTGCCTCCGCCGTGGATCAACACCTGGTCGAGGCCGCCATCGACGCTGCCCTTGCGGTCATGCCCCAGGTCGTGGCGGGTGAATTCCAGCAGGCCATGAACACGCTGCACACGGACAACTATTAACCCGGCAACCTAATATGCCGGGTTCAGGGTTTCAAGCATGTCCGTGATCAAGGCGTGGCGCGCAGTTAATGGCCTAGCCCTTCGCAAGCGCCACAACGCTGAGCACGGGCATGCTTGAAACCCCTAAC
>JASBUE010000215.1 GCA_030148045.1 Candidatus Tenderia sp. | reverse complement strand
GTTTTACCTATTCCCAGGGTATCGAGTGGGCGGTGGAAGGCGGCTGGATCCGTGACCAGCAGGACCTGAGCGATTGGCTTAGCGATCTCATCGACACCAGCCTGGCCCAGGTGGAGATCCCGGTACTGGCCCGCCTGTATCACGCCTGTGAGCGCGACGATATCCATTCATTGATTCATTGGTCCGAATGGTTGCTGGCCAGCCGCGAGTCGCGCGAGCTGCGCGACGAGGAACGCAATCGCGGCCGGGCGCTTGCCAGCCTGCTGGTAGACCTGGATATCCCCCAGGCCGTCGGGTGGCGCGATACCTTGGCGGGGTCTCAGAGCGCCGGCTTTGCCCTGGCGTGCGTGGCCTGGCGGATCCCGCTGTCGCAGGCCGCCGAGGGTTTCTCCTGGACCTGGCTGGAGAACCTGACCCTGGCCGGCGTCAAACTGATCCCCCTGGGGCAGACCGCCGGGCAGCGCATCCTGCGCGACCTGGGTGATGTCGCCCGCCGTGGGGTGCAGCGCGGCCTCGCATTGCCGGACGAGGCCATGGGTGCCTCGGCCTCGGCCCTGGCCATCGCCAGCGGCCGCCATGAAACCCAGTACACACGACTGTTCCGGTCCTGAATGGAGCTCCCCGTATGAACGATTACAAACACCCCCTGCGCATCGGTGTCGGCGGCCCCGTCGGCTCCGGCAAGACCGCCTTGCTGGAACAACTGTGCAAGGCCATGCGCGACGACTACCAGCTGGCCGTGGTCACCAATGATATCTATACCCAGGAGGACGCCCGGATCCTCACCCGCGCCAAGGCCCTGGCGCCGGAACGTATCGTCGGCGTCGAGACCGGCGGCTGCCCGCATACCGCCATCCGTGAAGATGCCTCCATGAACCTCGCTGCGGTGGAGGACCTCGCCAGGCGTTTCGGCAATCTGGAACTGGTGTTCATCGAGAGCGGCGGCGACAACCTGGCTGCCACCTTCAGTCCGGAACTGGCGGACCTGACCATCTATGTCATCGATGTGGCGGAAGGTGAAAAGATTCCCCGCAAGGGCGGCCCGGGCATCACCCGCTCCGACCTGCTGGTGATCAACAAGATCGACCTCGCCCCCTACGTGGGTGCCTCGCTGGCGGTCATGGCGGCAGACGCCAAGCGCATGCGCGGCGAAGGTCCCTTCGTGTTCAGTAATCTAAAAACCGGCGAGGGCCTGGAGAAAATCATCGATTTTATCCGCCACCAGGGTATGTTGGATGCGGCTACCGTTGTCGCAAATGGGTGATTCAAATAAAGCACGGATTTTTCATGAACGTATGCAGTGTGTGAATTCAATTCAGAGGGGGAACACCAGCCCCAACACGTGCTCTGGAATCAACACCGATTGATACAGTATCAGCGCAGCGTACAGGGCGAAGACACTGTATAGAATGTGGTGCGTCTTCAGAAACCTGATGAAGGTGTGGTTACGATAGCCCACCAGAATCAACAACCCCAAACCGGTAAGGGCGAACTTGGCGATGACAAAGAGCTGGATGTCGGCCCTGATCAGGGTGTCCATTAGCGGGTTGAGCTCCTTGGCGCCCACCTGGAGCAATTGCAGGGTGTTGAAGGTGTCGGCGAAACAGAGGACCAGGATGGCGAAGGTGACGGCCAGATAGACGGGCGGGTGATGGTCGATCGCCGCCGGTCGGTTCTCCTGTTGCCGCCGCGCGTGACGTCGACGACCGATCAGGCTGTAATAATGAAATGGCTGATTTGACTGGCGACGCTCAGTTTTCCTGCGACAAGCTCCCTGCTGCATCTTGGCCTCACTCTATGTCGAATTACGTAATAAATCATGGAATATAATCATTTTTTAATATTAGCAAATACCAGGCCAAATTAATATTTTATCTTTTTAAACAATGTCTTAATTTTGAATGCGGATTGTAGCGGAAGGCAAGGTGTAAATAAATCCGACAGTGTTCAGCCGTTCCATTTTTTCTGCAGCTCCGGCAGGCAGTCGCGTCGGGCGACGATGACCACCTCGTCGTCTGCCTTCAGTTCCATGTCATCCCTGGCGATGATGAGCTTGCCCTGGCGGTAGATACAGACCAGGCGGGCGTCGTCCGGTAGTTCCAGATCCCGGGTGCCGCCCTCGAAATCTTCCGGAATAACAAAGGAAAAGACGCGCGCCTCGTCGCGGATCATGGTGGAGAGTTCGAGCAGGTCCTGGCCTTCTCATATGTCGGCGAGAAAACGGCCGATGGTGCGCGCCGGGATGATGGTGTCTTCCAGCCCTAGCTCAAGACAGATGTGCTCCAGCTCGGGGTCTTCGATGCGGGTGACCACGCGTTTGAAGCCCAGCGAGCGTCCGACCAGGCTGGCGAGGATGTTGCTGCGGTCGTCGCCGGTAAGACAGAACAGCACATCGGTGTTGTCCGGGTCGGCCTCCTTCAGCAGGGCGGGTTTGTCGCCGTCGCCGTGTAGATAACCGCAATCGAGCGTTTCGCTCAGCTCGGCGATGTATTCCTTGTTCCTCTCAATAATGACCACCTCATGGCCGCGTTTCAACAACAGGTTGGCGGTCATCAGTGACAATGACGACGCTCCGACAAATACCGCGCGCATAATCAAGCCGTCCTCTTTCCGATCCAGGTGCGGGGATACAATACGATGAGTAGCGCAACGATTTCCAGTCTGCCCAACGACATGTCCACGATCAGGACCAGCTTGAGCTCCGCTGCCAGCGTCGGTTGGGTGATGCCGGTGGACAGCCCCACCGTGCCGGTGGCCGACACCACCTCGAACAGCGCATCCAGCGGCGGATGGCCGTAGGCCAGGAATATCAGCCAGGAGAGCACGATGACGATCACGAATAACAGGATCAGCGCCAGTGCCCGGATAATCTCGTTGTCTCCCAGCGCGCGGTTGCCAAGGCGGGGTTTGACAACCGCGTGAGGGGGCAGGCCAATGCGCCGGATGATGAGCTGGACCAGGCGCGCCATGATCAACAATCTGAGGATCTTGATGCCGCCGGCGGTGGAACCCATGCCGCCGCCGATGAACATGGCGATGATTAATACTCCTTTGGAAAGGGGCCCCAGCCCGGCAACCTCAAGGGAACTGAAGCCGGTGCTGGTTTGGGCCGAGGTGCCGAGTAAAAAACCGTGTCCCAGGGCCTGCCGCCAAGTATAATTAAACTGATGGGCGATGGTCAGGCTCAATATCGCACTGATGAGCAGAATGAGCAGCAGCAGCGTCTGCAGCTCGCTGTCGAACAGCATTTCGCGCCCGTTACCCTTGAAGAGGTTGTAGTACAGCACAAAGGGAATGGCGCCACACAGAGACAGTAGCATAATGACTGCGCGCGCGGTCCAGTCGTCGATGCCTCCCAGATTATCGTTCAAGGGCGAGAAGCCGGCGGTGGAGATCGCGGTCATGACATGGGTGATGGCCAGGAATCCATCCTTGAGCAGGGCCCACACAACGATCACTCCCAGTACGGTCAGAATTATATAGACCTGCAATACGCGACGGGCATAGATACGTGTGGTGGTGATCATACTCTGGCCGCCTTCCGGGCCGACAAGCCGTTTCAGGGCGATGTGGTGGTCCATCAGCAGCGCCACCGACAGCACTACGATACCGAGGCCGCCATACCACTGCATCCAGGCGCGGGCGAAGAGAAAGGTTACGGGTTTGTCGTCGAAGCTTTGCACCGTGGTGAGCCCGGTGGTGGTGATGGCGGAGACCGCCTCGAACCAGGCATCGATGAACGGCAGTCCGGCGGCCATCATGGGCCAGGTCATCAACAGGGGCGATAGTATGAAGGCCAACGCCGTGACGGTGAGCGCTTCGTTGGTGTGGATGTCCTCGGACTCCGCCAGTTTGAAGGCGGGCAGGCCCAGCACGAGCAGGACCGCGATCACGGCGACATAGCGCAGGCTGTAAAAGTATTCCCCGTAGACCAGTGAAACCAGCAGTGGCACCAGTGCCAGCAGCGCCAGCATTACCGCCAGCTGGCCCAGGTATTTGGCCACTACGCGCAGGCGCACGGCCTGGAACAAAGTGGTGAACGCTTCCTGCATGTGTGTCGTCCGTTTGGTTGTATACCGGGTATTTAAGCCGGCCCGCTGCATCCGGCAATATCACCTTGAGGGGAGTGACTAATCCGAATATAAGTTGCCCGATATTCCTGTGCGGGAGCGTCGGCCGCATGGACGCGGCCATCGAGCGTACAGGGATGTATTCACAGCGTGTCCCGTACAGGAATATCGGGCAACTTATGAACTCCTTAGTAATGT
>JASBUE010000175.1 GCA_030148045.1 Candidatus Tenderia sp. | reverse complement strand
CTGGCCGCCTTTGAGCGCGCCGTTGCCCTGGCGGAACAACACCAGACGCGCCTGAGCGTGGCGGACGCCGTCCCCGAACCACCCTCGCGCCTGCAATCCATCACCGACGAACTCTCCCCAGCCATGCTCACCGACGCCCTGCGCGAGGAGTGCCAGGATGCCCTGGCGCAACTGGTCACAGCCCACGGCCGGGGAATGCAGGTCGACATCCAGGTGCTCTCCGGACCGCGCTTTCTGGCCATCATTCGCACCGTGCTGCGCAACGGCCATGATCTGGTGATCAAGGCGGCCCACGACGACACCACCTTCAAGGAGCGCATCTTCGGCAGTCAGGATACCCATCTGCTGCGCAAATGCCCCTGCCCGGTGTGGCTGCTACGCCCGACACCACAACCCCGCTGCAGCAAGATCATGGCCGCCGTGGATCCGGGGCAGAATCTGGATCAAGATACCTCGGAGCACCTCAACCGGCAGATCCTGGAGCTGGCCACCACACTCGCCATCGCCGACCTGGCCGAGCTCCACGTGGTTCATGTCTGGGATGCCTTCGGCGAGCAGCTACTGCGACACGGCCGTGGCCAGGTGGCGCCCGAATCGGTGAACGCCTATGTCGAGCGCGAGCGCCGGCATCACAACCGTTGGCTGGACGGATTGATAGACCAAACCGTCACCAAAATCACCAACCAGGCCGGTGATTACCTAAAACCTCAGATCCACATGGCCAAGGGCTGGGCCCGTGATGTGATCCCGGCGCTGGCCAAGGACTTGGACATCGATCTGATGGTGATGGGCACGGTGGCACGCACCGGCATCCCCGGCTTTATTATCGGTAATACGGCAGAGATCATTCTTAACCGCATCGACTGTTCGGTACTGGCGGTGAAGCCCGAGGGCTTCGTCTCGCCGGTCACCCTGAAGGAATAGGCCGTGTCGCGAGTCGTCACAGCGCAGGGGAATCCGGAACATCTCGCTCAGGCTAACGCTAACCGGCCCCCAGGCTATCTTCTGGGCAGCGTTGACGCGCATGGACCGCATACCATCCGCTGGCTCATGGCGGCCACTGCGATAAGGTGAAACTTTGATTGGGAGTAACAACGTGAACAATATCGAACAACGCCTGCAGGACACCTTAAAGCAAATCGAACAACAAGGCCTGTATAAACGCGAACGCGTTATCACCACACCCCAGGGAGTAAAAATCAAAACCCGGGCGGGCAAAGAAGTGCTCAACTTCTGCGCCAACAATTATCTCGGCCTGGCCAACCACCCGGAAATGATCACAGCGGCAAGCGGGGCGCTGCACACGCACGGCTTCGGCATGGCCTCGGTGCGCTTTATCTGCGGCACCCAAGACCTGCACAAGGAATTGGAACGACGTATCGCCGCGTTTCTCGGCACCGACGACGCCATTCTCTATGGCTCCTGTTTCGATGCCAACACCGGCCTGTTCGAAACCTTGCTGGATGACCAGGACGCGGTGATCTCCGACGCCCTGAATCACGCCTCCATCATCGACGGCATCCGCCTGTGCAAGGCGGCGCGCTTGCGCTATCAACACAGCGACATGAATGACCTGGAAGATAAACTGAAACAGGCGCGACAACACCGCACCCGTTTGATCGTCACCGACGGCGTCTTCAGCATGGACGGCGATATCGCCAAACTGAATGAGATAACCGAACTGGCACAACGTTACGATGCCCTGGTGATGGTGGACGATTCCCATGCCACCGGCATTGTCGGCCCCACTGGCCGCGGCTCGGCCGAGCATCACGGCGTGCTGGACAAGATCGACATCTTTACCTCCACCTTAGGCAAGGCCCTGGGCGGCGGCTCGGGTGGTTTCACCGCCGCCCGCCAGCCCGTCATTGATCTGCTGCGACAACGCTCGCGCCCCTATCTGTTCTCCAACACCCTGCCACCGCCGCTGGCGGCAGCCGGCATCAAGGCCCTGGAACTGGTCACCCGCTCATCCGAACTGCGCGACAAGCTCAAGCAAAACACCGCCTATTTCCGCAACGCCATGTACAGCGCCACCTTTGACATCAAGCCCGGCGAACACCCCATCGTGCCGGTAATGCTGTTCGACGCCACCCTCGCCCAGAGCATGGCGGCGAAACTATTGGAGGAAGGGATTTATGTCATCGGCTTTTCTTATCCGGTGGTGCCGCAGGGTCAAGCACGCATCCGGGTGCAAATCTCCGCCGCCCATGAGCACGAGCATCTGGATAAGGCCATTCGGGCGTTTGGCAAGATTGGAAGGGAGATGAAGATTATCGAGTAGCGCTCTGCGTTAATTTATTGCTCACGGCTACCCTGTTGCAACTTCATTCAGAATAGACCAATAACCCCATACACCCTGAATTTGCGTCACCAACTGAAAATCGACCCACGGGGGGGCTGAAAGCCATCTTCTGCAATTACCCTTTTCGTAAATTGACTTGAGTTACATGCATGGCGGCTAACGAGGAACAACAGACAAGCAGCGGAACCGGCCGATGTAATATTGCTGAAGACACAATTTAGACTTGGGCCGATGCGCGTTTCGTACCGCGCTGAAAACCCCGCAGCACAACGGGATATTATATCAGTCGGCCGAGGCCTCCTGGCAGGGGTATTTTTGGCTGAACACCTTGTAGATCACCAGCTGCGCGGGCAAATCGCGGTCCTCAGTGTTGGCCTGCAGGTATTCCAGCAGCTCCTTAAGCAGGATCTGGGAATGCTTGTTCTCAGGCAAGCAAACAAAATTGCGCTTGATGATATTCTGTTGCCGCATCATCTCACCCACTAAATTGACGCCGCTCAACACGCCACCCACGAATCCGGCACAGGTGCCGGCGTCCAGAAAGCGCGTGATGGCCTTTTGCGTGGACTCGCTGGCGGGCGGTTGTTGCACTGACGCCGTACACTTCTCATACACATCGTGTCCGGTCATGGCAAAGCCGGGTAGCGGCAGCAGACATATCAACACCGCCCCCAAAATCTTCATCCTCGCTTTCATCAGATGTTTTCCTTGCGGTATAAACGTGGTTCGTATAAGCACCTTATAACAATTAAGCCTTGATGTGGAAGCGTCCGCCACCTGGGGCGGGGCAACACTCATAGGCATCAAAGCCTGCTCCCCCTACGCCTCAGACATAACTCGCCGCTCGGGCCTGCGCCCAACGCGGTTCAGGCTGTCGATTTTTTTTACACATCCCCAGACCTAACCGCATCGAGCGGCAGGCACGCACCAGCTTACTTATTGTTTTTATTAACATCACACTAATTTGGAACGGTATATGCTTAAAAACCATAAGATGGTGCTGGTTTTAAAAATTATAAATTGCGCAAGTTAAGGAGGATCTCATGTCACGCCCCTATCACAAAAAACCTTTCAGCGTTGCGTTTCTTAGCGCCCCGCTATTGGCTTTCGCCCTCGTCGCCCCATCCACCGTATCGGCCATTCCCCTTATCGACGGGCTTGGCGGTCCGGCGGGATACGGCGAGTTGGCCATGCTCCCCAATGACGACGGATCGTCCAATCAATTGAATCTGCCATTCGAGGTGAATTTCTTCGGCAACACCTATAACAGTTTCTTTATCAACACCAACGGCAACATCACCTTTAATGCCCCGGTGCGGTCATATACCCCGAGCCCATTCCCCATTTCCAATCAACCCATGATCGCTCCCTACTGGGCCGATGTGGACACCCGTTGCAGCACCTGCGGCAGCGTCTATGTAGCCGCGCCCAACGAGGACACCACCGTCGTGACCTGGAATGACGTGGGCTATTACTATCAAGACAGCAGCCGCACCAACAATTTTCAGCTGGTGTTGCGCAACCAAAACGCAGGCAACTTTGATGTGGAGTTCCGCTATGACCGCCTGGAGTGGACCACCGGCGACGCCAGCGGCGGCAGCGGCGGTCTCGGCGGCACCCCAGCCCAGGCCGGCTACGATGCCGGTGACGGCACCAACTACTTCGCGCTGCCGGGCTCATTCACCGCCGCCGTGCTGAACCTGCAGGACACCAGCAACGTCAGCACCAGCACCCCCGGCCTGTGGTCCTTCGCCATCCGCGAGGGCGCCCTGCCCGGTGAAACCCCCGACAACCCCCTGATGCCGGTCATCACCAACGAGGGGTTCGTGTTCGACTTCAACGTGGATCTAAACGAGACCGTCTTCGTGGACCCGCTGGTCGCCATCGGCTATGACTACATCGTTAACAGCGGTCCCAACTTCGCCTCGGTGGTACTACCCACCGGCATCGGCGATAACCTCTACGATCTGTGGCTGTTCAACACCGCACTGGGCGCGTTTGTAGACTCTGGTGTAGATATCACCGGCGGCGATATCTACAATTTCGGCAGCGGCGGGGTGGACCGCTTCCGCATCCTCGGCATCGAAACCAGCGCCTTGCTGGATCCGACCGACCCCACCGCCTTTGTCACCGGCCTGACCTTCACCGCCGCCGGTCAGGTCAACATGAACCAGAACCCGATCAGCATTGACACGGGCACCTCCTCGGTTCCCGAGCCGGGCACTCTGCTACTGCTGGGTTCAGGCTTGCTGGGACTGGGCGCCGCCAAACGGGCCCGTCGGCAATGATAGAGGCAACGTCGATAGGCAAGGAAAAAAGGGCTCCAAGGGGGTCCTTTTTTTCTTGCCTGCAAATCACCATAGAACAACGCCAGTGCCGCATCAAGCTTTTGATCGAACGAGTTTTGTTCAGTTGTGCTTACCAGGGCCTAAGACAATCACCAACAAAGCCCCATTTTTAATCCTCACTGTACAATGGCGCCACCCGAAACACCTCATCCAGCGTAGTCAACCCGCCGGCCACCTTCTGGATACCGCTGACGCGCATGGGGCGCATCTCTTCCTGCAGCGCCTGGCGGCGCACGGCGGCCATGTCGCAGTCATTTGAATTAATCAGCCGTTTGACGCGACCGGACACGACCAGCATTTCATAGATCCCCACCCGGCCGATGTAGCCGGTCTGCCGACATTCGAGGCAACCGACGGGCCCATAGACATTCTCCGGCAGCGCCGCCTTCCAGGGACGACTGAGGCTGGTCCATAGCTCGGCATCCGGTTCCACCGGTTGCTTGCAGTGGGGGCAAAGGGTACGCACCAAGCGCTGCCCTACCACCCCCAGCAGGGTGGAGCTGATCATGTAGTGGGGCACCCCCAGATCCAGCAGGCGGGTGATGGCGGCGACGGCGTCGTTGGTGTGCAGGGTGGAGATGACCAGATGGCCGGTAAGGGCCGCCTGGATGGCCATCTCGGCGGTCTCCAGGTCGCGGATCTCGCCCACCATGATGATGTCCGGGTCCTGGCGCAGCAGGGCGCGCACGCCGTCGGCGAAATTGAGATCGATGTTGTGCTGCACCTGCATCTGGTTGAAGTCGGGCACCACCATTTCGATGGGGTCTTCGATGGTGCAGATGTTCAGCTCCGGCCGGGCCAGATATTTCAGGGACGAATACAGCGTGGTGGTCTTGCCCGAGCCGGTGGGGCCGGTGACCAGGATGATGCCGTTGGGCTGCTTCAGCATCTCTTTCCAACGTTTCTCTTCGTGGTGGCTGAAACCGAGGTCGGTGAAGTTCTTCACCAGCACGTCGGGATCGAAGATACGCAGCACCATCTTTTCGCCGAATGCCGTCGGCAGGGTGGCCAGGCGCAGCTCCACCTCGTTGCCGTCGGGGGACTTGGTCTTGAGGCGGCCGTCCAGCGGGCGGCGTTTTTCCGCCAGGTCCATGCGGCCGAGGATCTTCAATCGGCTCAGCACCGCCGCCATCACCGGGCTGGGCAGTTGATAGACACTGTGCAGCATGCCGTCGATGCGGAAACGGATATTGCCCTTCTCCTGGCGCGGCTCCAGATGGATGTCGCTGGCGCGCTGGTCGAAGGCATATTGCAACAGCCAGTCGACGATGCGCACCACGTGTTGGTCATTGGCATCAAGACTGCCGGCCTTGCCCAGTTCCAGCATCTGCTGGCCGTTGATGAACTGGGGCCGTCCGGCGTCTTCGCTGCTGGCGCCCTGCACTGACTGGGAAACGGTGTAGAACTCAACCAGATAGCTTTGGATATCGGACGGGCTGGTCATCACCAGGCGCACGTCCTTGCGCAGAATGTGGGCCAGTTCCTCGAGCCAGCCGGTGGCATAAGGCTGGGCGGTGGCCATCACCACATAGTCCGGCGCCACCTCCACCGGCAACAGCTTGTGCCGTTCGGCATAGGCGTAGGACACCACCTGGGTCACCGCCGCCACATCCACCTTGAGTGGATCGATACGTAAATAGGGCAAGCCGGCCTTGTGCGCCAGCCACTCGCTGAGGAAGTCCTCGCTCAATAGCCGCTGCGGCGGCAGCTCGGACTTGAGCCGCTGGTCGGCGATCACCGTCAGCGGATGCTTTTCGGTCAGATCGCGGTAACGCGCCTGAACCTGGAGGTTCTCATGGGCCTGCTTGGCCAACAGGCCGTCCGCAAACAGCAGGTCGGTGACCTGCTTCAGCCCCAGCCGGTGGGAAGACTGCTGCGGTTTGACGCTATTCGAATCGATCACAACGCTCTCTCTTGGCCCATCCCGGGCCATATCGCTATTGATATATATGGCGGCCCCATCTCAGACAGCTTTACCAGGAGTTGGGCAGGGCGAACCCATCAGAAATTTGCATTCCGCACCTCCCGGTCTTTACAGCGCGTCGACTCGGACGATAACGGTTAAAATGGCGTCATGCGCTTACCCATTGACCAGACCCTACCTGAGCTGCTCAAGGCTCTCGGCCGACATCCCAACGTGGTACTGCGGGCCCCGCCCGGCGCCGGCAAGACCACCCGCGTACCACCGGCGCTGCTCCATCAAAGCTGGCTCGGCAAGCAAAAGATAATCATGCTGGAACCGCGCCGCCTGGCGGCGCGCAATGCCGCCCATTTCATGGCCGCAAGCTTGGGGGAACAGGTGGGCCAAACCGTCGGCTACCGGGTGCGACTCGACAGCCGTGTCGGCCCCGCCACGCGCATCTAGGTGGTCACCGAGGGCGTACTGACACGCATGCTGCAGGCCGACCCGGCCCTGGAAGAGATAGGCCTGGTGATCTTCGACGAATTCCACGAGCGCAGCCTGCAGGCCGACCTCGGCCTGGCTCTGTGTCTGGAGAGCCAGGCCGCACTGCGCGAAGACCTGAAAATCCTGGTCATGTCCGCGACGCTGGACGGCGCCGCCGTGGCAAAACTATTGGGTGATGCCCCCGTCGTTGCCAGCGAGGGGCGCAGCTATCCGGTGGAGGTGTGTTATGCCCCGCCGCCTGCCCGCCACAACCGGCAACAGCTGTTGCAGCATGTCGCCGGCGTGACCATAGACGCATTGAATCAGGAGCACGGCAGCGCACTGGTGTTTCTCCCTGGCGCCGCCGAGATCCGCCACATCGAACAGTTGCTACAGGCGGCGCAACCGGGCGAGGATGTGCTCATTGCCCCTTTATATGGCGAACTTTCTCTGGCGGCCCAGCAACTGGCGATACAAGCGCCCCCGCCGGGGCAACGCAAAGTGGTATTGGCGACCAATATCGCCGAGACCAGCCTCACCATCGAGGGCATCCGCATGGTGATCGATGCGGGGCTGGCGCGCGCACCGCGCTTCGAACCGGCCACCGGCCTGACGCGGCTGGAGACGATCAACATCTCCCAGGCCGCGGCGGAACAACGCCGCGGCCGCGCCGGGCGGCTGGCGCCCGGTATCTGTTATCGCCTCTGGCCGGCGGGGCGCCACCTGCTGGCCCACAGCGCCCCCGAAATCCTCGAGGCCGATCTGGCACCGCTGGCGCTTGAACTGGCCCGCTGGGGTTGCCGCGACCCGCGGCAACTGCATTGGCTCGACCCACCCCCGCCGGGCGCCTACCAACAGGCCCTGGACCTGTTGCGCCACTTGGGTGCTGTCGATACAGCGGGGCGCATCACCGTCCACGGCGAGGCCATGGCCGAGCTGCCACTGCATCCGCGTCTGGCCCACATGGTGCTACAAGGAAGGACCATGGGCGCCGGCATGTTGGCCTGCCAACTGGCGGCACTGCTGTCGGAACGGGATCCGCTGCGCCGCAGCGATCTGCATGACAGCGACCTGCGCAGCCGCCTGGCCTTGCTCCGGGACCATGGCAGGTCAACCGGCCGCCAACTGGACCAGATCCAGCAGTCGGCCCGGCAACTACAACAACAACTGCGTATTCAGGATAAAAAGACCGATCTGTCCTTCGCCGGCATACTGCTCGGTTACGCCTACCCCGATCGCATCGCCCAACGCCGCCCGGGCGGCGGGGGCCGCTATCTGCTCGCCAACGGCCGCGGCGCCTTGTTTGCGGAACATGAGGCGCTGGCCGACGAGCCTTGGCTGGTGGTCGGGTCACTGGCGGCGGGCGAACGGGAGGCACGTATCTTTCTCGCCGCCGCCATCGATATCGACCAGATCGGAACCCATTTCGCCGGTTTGATTAAATCCCAGGCAACGGTGCGCTGGGACCAGCGCGAACAGGCGGTATTGGCGCGGCAACAGCGCAGGCTCGACGCACTGGTGCTGGACGACAAGCCGCTGGACAGCCCGGACCCCGAACAACTCCGTGCCGCGTTGCTGGAAGGCGTCCGCCAAAACGGCCTGCGCTGCCTGCCATGGAGCAAGGCGACTCAATCCTGGCGCAGCCGCGTACGGTTTCTGCGGCGTCTCGACAAAGAACGGTGGCCCGATGTTTCCGATGCCGCCCTGTTGGAGCGGCTTGAAAAGTGGTTGGCACCGTTCTTGACCGGCATGAGTCGGCTCAGCCATCTCGAAAAACTGGACCTGCAGTCCGCCCTCAACACCCTGCTGCCCTGGCCGCAACAACGGCAACTGGACGAACTGGCACCGACACACATCCAGGTGCCGAGCGGTTCGCGTATCGCCATCGATTACGACAACGATCCGCCCGTCCTGCCGGTCAGGCTGCAGGAGATGTTCGGCGCAACCGACACACCCGCCATCGCCGACGGCCGGGTGAAACTGCTATTGCATCTGTTGTCACCGGCGCAACGGCCGATGCAGGTCACGCTGGATTTAAAAGGCTTTTGGAATGGCAGTTATGTCGAGGTAAAAAAAGACATGAAGGGACGTTACCCGAAACACTACTGGCCCGACGATCCGTTGCAGGCCAAACCGACCAGCCGCACCAAACCGCGCAATAGTTAAATCACCTTGCCAGCACACATTTGCCCCCCCTTTAATAAAGGGGGAGGCTGAATGCCCCAAACCGCTATCGTTCGTTCTGGCCCTTCTCCCGCCACGGGCGACAGATCACAGCACCGGCAATTACCCTACCATTATATTCAAAATAATCACTAGCATGCCGATGACTTTCTTGCATAAAACAACTGGCGCCTGGGTAAGATTTTTTGCTGCCGCGCTCTGAATGAGGCTTTGTTAGTGATCGTCTTAGTAATTACAGCTGGAGGTTTTTTTGCATGAAAAAAGAGACAGGCCATTTTGCGCGACTGGAGAAAGGCATTCCTGATGCCACAAACACCTCGGCACACGACAAAACATTCACCACCCCCCTGGTCTGGCTTCTGATCGCACTGACGTATTTTCTCTCTGCAAGGCTGGGACTCGCGCTGGCATTTGAACAGGCCAACACCAGCCCCGTATGGCCGCCGACCGGTATCGCCATTGCCGCATTACTTTATTTTGGCCTACGCGCCTGGCCCGGAGTTTTTGCCGGCGCATTCATGGCAAACTATTTCACCGGGACCTCCATTCCGGTGACTACGGGGATCGCTCTCGGCAACACCCTTGAAGGGATTGTCGCCAGTTACCTGATCATGCGCCTGGCCGGTCGATTTCCCTTCGACAAGGTTTCACATGTCATCAAGTTCGTTGCCATTGCACTTCTCGCGACCACCATCAGCGCATCCGTCGGCGTTACCAGTCTGGCTCTGGGAGGCGACATTGAACAGACTTATTTTGCCTTGCTCTGGTCCACTTGGTGGCTGGGTGACATGGCCGGCGCCCTGATCATCACACCACTTCTATTAACATGGCTACCTTTTTCCAGGTCGACATGGCACACATCTCATCCATTCGAGGCCTTGTGTCTATTTGGTGGAGAACTCTTGTTTGCCGCCCTCATTTTTAGCGACTGGATTTACATCAACACAGGTAATTATCCCATCGCATTCCTACTTCTTCCCTTTGTCATTTGGGCAGCTTTTCGTTTTCGCCAGCAGGGGGTAACGGCCATCATCTTTGCCCTGTCCATATTTGCCATTTACGGCACCTTGAAAGGGTTTGGCCCTTTCGTAAGACCCTCGACAAACGAATCATTGCTTTTATTGCAAGGGTTCATGGGAGTTATGGCTATAATCGCCCTGACACTTGCCGCAAGCAATGATGAAAAAAACAAGGCAACACTGAAACTGCACAAAGCAAAACGGTTGCTTGAACAGCGCGTTAAGCAACGCACCCAGGAACTCAGTCACATCAACCACTCTTTAGAATTCGAGATAACAAATCGGCGCCATTCAGCAGATGCGCTACGCTCATTACTGGAAAGCACATCCTTTACCGGAGAAAAACTGTACCACACTTACGTAAAAAACCTTGCCACCATCTATGATGCGAAATACGCATTTATCAGTGTTTTTACTGACAACACAAAAACCACCATGCGCACGCTCGCCTTCTGGTCAGAAAACCGCATCATGGAGAACTTCGAGTATAGCCTTGAAGGCACGCCCTGCCAGGATGTCCTTTGCAAAAAAATTGAACAGGTGTCAACAAATGCAGCGGACCAATATCCGAAAGCCAAGATGATGAAACAATTCGGCGTGGAGAGCTATTTCGGCGCGGAATTGTTATCACCTTCGCAAGTGCTATTAGGTTTGGTTATTGTCATGGACACCAAGCCCATGCCGCCACGAGAATGGGACGAACCCATCCTCGGCATCGCAGCGAGCCGCCTGGCTCTTGAGATAGAACGCAACGCAGCAGAAGACGAATTGAAGCTGGCTGCCAGTGTCTTTAATGAAAGCATCGAGGCGGTTGTCATTACCGATCGAGATGGGACAATTCTGCGCGTCAACCCTGCCTACACTCGCATCACCGGGTTTGGCCCTGACGAGGTCATTGGGAAAAATCCGAATATTCTAAACTCCAAACACCACGACAAGGTATTTTATGAAATGCTTTGGCATGAGCTACTCAATGAGGGTGCCTGGCAAGGCGAGATAATGAATCGGCGCAAAAACGGTGAACCATTTCCGGCCTGGCAAACAATCAGCGCCGTCAGGGACAAGACAGGCGCAATCACCCAATTTATCAGCATTTTCAGCGATATCAGTGAGAAAAAAAGCTCGGAAGAACGTATTTACCATCTTGCCCACTACGATGCGATAACCAACCTGCCTAACCGCGCATTTTTCCAGGACCAGCTTGAGCGCACTCTGGCACATGCCCGCAGACAAGGCAGCACGCTGGCATTGATCTTTCTCGACATCGACAACTTCAAGGTAATCAACGATGCGTTTGGTCACCCGGCAGGCGATACATTGCTCAAGCAGATTGCCCACCGGCTCAGCGAAATCGTGCGGGAAGACGACATGGTTGCACGCCTCGGCGGTGATGAGTTCACTATTCTACTGACTGACACTCACAGCAATCAGGATGCCGCCCTGGTAGCGGAAAAGATTCTTGTCAGTTTTGCCTTGCCGTTTAAATACGAGAATATGGAAATAGTGGTCTCTTCCAGCATCGGCATCAGCACCTTCCCCGCCGACGGCGAGAATGCCTTGTTGCTGCTGAAAAATGCAGATAGCGCCATGTATCAGGCAAAAAAGAAAGGACGGAATAATTTCCAGTTTTTCACTGCCGAGATGAATATTCTCGCCCAAGAGAGACTCAGTCTGGAAGCAGATATGCGCAAGGCACTTGAACGTAATGAGTTCATTCTGCACTACCAGCCACAGGTGTGTCTGAGGACTGGAGAGATCATCGCCTGTGAGGCATTGGTACGCTGGCAACACCCCTCTCGAGGGCTTATTTCGCCCTATATTTTCATCCCGGTAGCAGAAGAAAGTGGACTCATCGTACAGTTGAGCGAATGGGTTATGCACACCGCCTTGAATCAACTGCAACAGTGGCAACGAGCGGAATTAACCCACATCACCATGTCAGTGAACCTGTCCGCACAACAATTTGGCAGACAAAATCTTGTCCAGACTGTACAACGAATACTGGGCGAAACGGGTATCGATCCTAAATATCTGGAACTTGAACTGACTGAAAGCATGCTCATGGCAAACGTCGACGCCACTATCGAGACTCTGCACACACTACGTATGATAGGCGTCTCTCTGGCAATCGATGACTTTGGCACAGGTTATTCATCCATGGCCTATCTGAAGCGCTTTCCAATAGACAAGCTAAAAATCGACAAATCGTTTATTCGTGACCTGGAGACGGATTCGGAAGATGCCGCGATTGTCACCGCCACCATTGCATTGGGGAAAAGTCTCAATCTGACCATGGTTGCCGAAGGCGTGGAAACCGACCAACAACTGGATTTTTTGCGCGCAAAAGACTGCGAACTAATGCAAGGTTATTATTTCAGTCACCCCATAACTGGGGAGGAATTTACCGCTCTGCTGCAAAGCGGACGAAAACTTTAACATCAGATTTGCTTGGCTGTGCAGAAAATCAATAGCTGTTCTTACCTTTCTCTTTCCACGTTGATGGCAATGAGCTCAGCGTTAGCCCCCTGCCTTCGTTCAGCATATATTCAGTAAACACCTCGGTGACCACCGACGGCTTCTTGCCTTCGGGGAAACAGAGAAACCACTCGTCGTTGACCGGAAAGCCCTCCACATCCAGAATCACCAACTCACCTGAATTGATCTCGTGTACCAGGGCATAGATTGACAACATAGAAATACCCAATTCGCCGATCACCGCCTGCTTGATCGCCTCGTTACTGCCCAGGGCCATACTGCTGCGAAACCGAACACTGCGATCCTTGACCATCCTGTCCATGGTCAGGTAAGTGCCGCAGACCGGCTCGCGCATGATGAAGTTGTCCCGGGCCAGGGCCTCCACCGGGATGTTCTTCTCGTTGGCCAGCGGATGGGCGGGCGAGGCCAGGATCACCAGCGGATTGGCGAGAAAGGGAATGGCATGGATGCCGGGGCCGGTGGGGGTCTGACCGACGATGTAGATGTCGTCGAGATTGTCCTCCAGCCGCTCCAGCACGCGGCGACGGTTGGTCACCTCCAGGGTAACGTTGATGCCGGGATACTTCTTACAGAAATCGCCCAGGATGCGCGGGGCGAAATACTCGGCCGTGGTCACCCCGGAGATACGCAGGTCGCCCTTCTTAACCCCCTTGATATCGGAAATGGTCATCTGGAATTCATCCAGCGAGGCGAAGATGGAGCGACAGGTTTTGAGTAATTCCTGCCCCACCGGTGTCAGAGAGATACGCTTGCCGATCTGCTCGAACAGGGGCATACCGACGATGGAGGTGAGTTTCTTGATCTGCATGGACAAGGTCGGCTGGGTCAAGTGCAACTCCTCGGCCGCCTCGGTATACGAGCCGTTTCTGGCTATGGATTCAAAGACTTGCAGCTGACGAAAGGTTGCGTTGCGGATTTTGATCATTGACTGCCCCTACAAGTATAGACAAAATACAATACAAACAATAAGAACTTTCTATTATCATTTATATAATGATTTTGGCATAGTAACAACCGTAGTGAACGCTTTATCTCCTTTGGCGCACATGGGGAGTCTTTATTCTCCTCCCCCAACCCTCCATAAAGACAACCCAGCCCCATGTGCGCTTTTTTTATTCCCCCTCAGCCATGAACGGCTGGCCGCGGGTCAATAACGCAAGGTATACCAGAGGCCACCGACCAACTCGTGCAGGGCCATATAGGAATTCACCACCGCCTCGGCATCGGGCAATAGCTGTAGCAGCCACCCCCCTTCCGACTGGTAAAAACGGGTCGGCGCCGGAATCACCTTGAGCCCGGCTTGTTCAAAAATGGCCACCGCCCGCGGCATATGCATGGCATGGGTCACCAAAAAGACACTATCTATCCCCTTTTCCCGCAACAGGGCACAGCTGAAACGGGCGTTTTCGGCCGTGGTACGGCTCTCATCCTCGAGCCAGACATTCTCGATACCGAAATCTTGGCGCAGACTGTCGGCCATCACCCGGGCCATACTGTCGCCCTCACGGTCGAACACATGACCGCCGCTGACCAGTAGCGGCAGGCCGGTCATACGCTGCAAATAGGCGGCATAACGAACCCGCGCCAGGGTCTGGTTGCCCACCGTATCGCCGCCGTACTCGGGTGCATTCTTATAACGCCCCGCCGACAGCACCACGATGGCCCGGGCCGGCGCCTGTTCGATCTGCAGCGGGGTCAGGGCAGGATAGGCCTGCAGCCGTTGCAGCAGAAGGCCCGACACCAGCGGTGTACATAAGAGATAGGCGATGACCAGACCGCCCCACAGCAGCCCCTTGCTCAGTACGGCATATCGTTTGAGCAGCAGCAATCCCAGCAACCACAGCAGCAGCAAACCACCCGGCGGGAAAATCAAACTCTTGAGAATCTTGCTAAGATACAGCTCCATCATCACGGCGTTTCGGCGCTCATTAATCAGTAGCGCAATTATGCCACCGCCACCGACTACCTTAAGACAAAAATGTTTAATTTCACCACCCTGCCGCCCCTGAGCCTTTATGTGCACATCCCCTGGTGTGTGCGCAAATGTCCCTATTGCGACTTCAATTCCCATGAGGCCAAACGCAACATTCCCGAGAAAAGCTATGTGGCGGCGCTGCTCAGCGACCTGGAACAGGAGCTGCCCGACATCTGGGGCCGCCAGGTGCACAGCCTCTTTATCGGCGGCGGCACGCCCAGCCTGTTTTCCGCCGCGGCCCTGGACGAACTGCTCTCGGGCCTGCGCGCCTGTCTCAACCTGGCCGCCAACGCCGAGATCACCATGGAGGCCAACCCGGGCACCCTCGAGACGGACAAGTTTCGCGAATTCCGTGCCCTGGGCATCAACCGCCTTTCCATCGGCGCGCAGAGCTTCAACGACGACGCCCTGCAAAGGATCGGCCGCATTCACGGCCGCCGCGAGGCCATTCGCGCCGCCGAATCGGCCCACGACGCCGGCTTCGACAATTTCAATCTCGATCTCATGTTCGGCCTGCCGCAACAGACCCTGGAGCAGGCGCGGGAAGACGTCGCCACGGCCATCGCCCTGGAGCCGAGCCACATTTCCCATTATCAGCTGACGCTGGAACCCAACACCCTGTTTCATTACCAGCCGCCAGCGCTGCCAGAGGATGAACTGCTCTGGGCCATGCAGGAACGCTGCCATGAACAACTGGCCGAGGCCGGTTACCGGCACTATGAGGTATCGGCCTTTGCCAAGACCGAGCGTCAGTGTCGCCACAATCTCAACTACTGGCAGTTCGGCGATTATCTCGGTATTGGCGCCGGCGCCCACGGCAAGATCAGCAACGCCCAGCAGCAGGCCATCCAGCGCCGCAGCAAACTGCGCCAGCCGGATGAGTACCTGGCCCAGGCCCACGGCCCCGCGCGTATCAGTAATGAGCAAACGCTTTCCGAACAGGACGCCGGTTTCGAATTCATGCTCAATGCCCTGCGCCTTACGGAAGGCTTTGCCCCGCACCTGTTCAGCGACCACACCGGCCTGCCCATCTCCGTAGTGGAAAAGCAATTACGCCAGGCCGAAGAGCAAGGCCTGATCGATTGGAACGTGCAGTTGATCCGCCCTACCGAAAAGGGGCGCAACTATCTCAACGAGCTGTTGCAGCTGTTTTTGCCCTGACCCCCTGGCTGTGGGAAAATACGCGGACCGATCGAGCATTCAATATTTAAAGAAAGGCACACACGCATGGCAACTCTGGTATTGCAAGGCCCGCGCCTGACCGAACAGGAAGCGGTCGCCCTGAGCCATTCCTTCAACGGACGATTGGAGGAAGGCAAGGGCTATTACCGCATCCAAATCGACGGCGCGGTGGACCCGGCCAGACTGGCCATGCACAAACAGCAGGAAGATTTCGACATCAACCTGCTACCCGAGGGTTTCGATCCGGCCCAGGTCAAACTGCTTGTCACCGACATGGACTCCACCCTGATCAGCATCGAATGCATCGACGAGATCGCCGACTTCATCGACGTCAAACCCCAGGTCTCGGCCATCACCGAGGCGGCCATGCGCGGCGAGATCGACTTCGAAACATCACTACGGCGCCGCATCGCACTGCTCAAAGGTTTGGAGCCCAGCGCGCTGGATCACGTCTATAACGAACGTCTCAGGCTCAACCCCGGCGCGGAACAGATGCTCGCCGGGCTCAAGGCCAAAGGTATCAAAACCACCCTGGTCTCCGGCGGTTTTACCTACTTCACCGACAAATTAAAACAAAGACTGGGACTGGACTACACCCTCGCCAACACCCTCGAATTCGAGGACGGCAAGCTCACCGGTGAGATCCACGGCCACATCGTCGGCGCCCGGGCCAAGGCCGACTTTCTGCTGCAGAAGTGTGAAGAGCTGGGCATCGCACCGTCACAGGCGGTGGCCATGGGTGACGGCGCCAATGACCTGTTGATGATGCAGGCGGCGGGGCTGAGCATCGCCTACCACGCCAAGCCCAAGGTGCAGCAACAGGCCCGCACCTCGCTCAACCATTGCGGCCTGGAAGGGGTGCTGGGCCTGCTGGAGATCGACCCGGCATAAAGGCGACGCGAATACCGGGGGCACCGCTCACACCCTGAACTGCGCCACCACTTGTTTCATGCCATCGGCGAGTTTGGCCATATCCTCGCTGGACTGCGCCAGTACAGAGCTGTGTTCGGTATTCTCTTCCGTCACGCGGCTGATACTGGTGATACTTTTGTCGATTTCCGCCGCCACGGAACTCTGCTGTTCGGTGGCGCTGGCAATCTGGGTATTCATCTGCTCGATCTTGCTGACAGCCTCGGCAATCCGGCGCAGGGCCTCGCCGGCGTTGGCCATCTGGGCGACCACCTCCTCGGAGGTGATTTTGCTGCGGCCGATGATGTCGACCGACCGCCCGGCGCTGGTTTGCAGCCCTTCGATCATCGCCTGGATCTCCTGCGTCGATTCCTGGGTGCGGCCGGCCAGGGTGCGCACCTCGT
>JASBUE010000165.1 GCA_030148045.1 Candidatus Tenderia sp. | reverse complement strand
GTCGAGCAACTGCTCGACTGGCGCGCGCGGCTCGCCGCGCGCGGCGGCTGGCTCGTCGTCGACGAGGCATTCATGGACGTCACGCCCGAACACAGCCTGTGCGCATACAGCGTGCGTCCGGGCCTGATCGTGTTGCGTTCGCTGGGCAAGTTCTTCGGCCTGGCTGGGGCGCGGGTGGGCTTCGTCTGCGCGCAAGCACCACTGCTCACGCAACTGCACGGCATACTCGGTCCGTGGAGTGTCAGCGCCCCCGCGCGCTGGGTCGCAACATCCGCGCTCTCGGATCGCGCCTGGCAAGACGCTGCGCGGCAACGCCTTGGCACTGACGGCGCGCGCCTGCAGGCCCTGCTCGCACAACATGGCCTGAACCCTGCCGGCGGTTGCGCCTTGTTCCAATGGGTGCGCACGCCAGGCGCGCAAGACCCGCATGAGGCATTGGCGCGCCAGGGCATCCTCACCCGCCTGTTTATCGAATCCTCCAGTCTGCGCTTCGGTCTGCCGGGTGATGAAGCGGATTGGGCCAGGTTGGAGGCGGCGCTGTCCGGCCTGACCGTCCGGCATCCCGCCGAGGCCGTTTTATGAGTACGCCCACGCTGATGGTTCAGGGCACCACCTCCGATGCCGGCAAGAGTTTGCTGGTCACGGCCCTGTGCCGCTGGCTGGCGCGCCAGGGCGTGCGCGTCGCGCCCTTCAAGCAGCAGAACATGGCCCTGAACAGCGCCGTGACCGTCGACGGCGGCGAGATCGGCCGCGCCCAGGCGGTGCAGGCACAAGCCTGCAGAATCAAACCCCACACCGACATGAATCCGGTGCTGCTCAAGCCCAATACCGACACCGGCGCGCAAGTCATCATCCACGGCCGAGCGATCGCCAACATGGACGCGCGTGATTATCACGACTACAAGCGCATCGCACGTAAGGCGGTGCTGGAATCTTACCAGCGGCTCGCCGCGCAATACGACGCACTCATCGTCGAGGGTGCCGGCTCACCGGCCGAGATCAACCTGCGCGAGGGCGACATCGCCAACATGGGCTTCGCGGAAAGCGTGGACTGCCCGGTGATTCTGGCGGCCGACATCGACCGCGGCGGTGTCTTCGCCCACCTCGTCGGCACACTCGAACTCCTGAACGCAAGCGAACGGGCGCGCGTGGCCGGCTTTGTCATCAACCGCTTCCGGGGTGACATCGCCTTGCTGCAACCGGGCCTCGACTGGCTGGAACGGTACACCGGCAAGCCGGTGCTGGGCGTGCTGCCGTATCTGCACGGTCTGCATCTCGAAGCCGAGGATGCCGTCATAACCCACCAGGCCGAGAAGCACGACAACGTGTTACAAGTTATGGTTCCGGTCCTGCCGCGCATCAGCAATCACACGGATTTCGATCCGTTACGCCTGCACCCGCAGGTGGATCTGCGTTTTATCGGTCCCAATGAAGTCGTTCCAGCCGCCGACCTGATCATCCTGCCCGGCTCCAAGAGCGTGCGTGCCGATCTCGCCTGGCTGCGCGAACACGGCTGGGAGACCGTGATCCACCGGCACCTGCGTTACGGCGGCAAGGTCATCGGCATCTGCGGCGGCTTCCAGATGCTCGGCTTGTCGCTACACGATCCTTACGGACTCGAAGGCGAAGCCGGCAGCAGCGATGGACTTGGAATATTCGATCTGGAAACGACGCTGGCGCGCGACAAGCAATTGCGCAACGTGCACGGCACGCTGGCGCTGGCGCATGCGCCGGTCACCGGTTATGAAATCCACGCCGGTGCGACGACGGGCCCTGCACTTGCACGCCCCGCCGTGCATCTGGAGCATCGCTGCGATGGTGCACTTTCCGGGGACGGACAGATCCTCGGCACCTACCTGCACGGCCTGTTCGAATCACCTCCGGCCTGCGCCGCGCTGCTCGCCTGGGCCGGTTTGAACGATGCGCAAACCATCGATTATCACGCGCTGCGCGAATCTTCCATCGAGCGCCTGGCCGATGCCGTGGCGGCGCACCTCGACCTGCACATGCTCACCCGGGTGCTCGGACTGGAGTCCTTGGAGACGTTGTCGTGAAAACACTGATTCTCGGCGGCGTGCGCTCCGGCAAGAGCCGCCTGGCCGAACGCCTCGCCGGCGAAAGCGGCCTGCCCATCACCTACATCGCCACCGCCACGGCCGGGGACGATGAGATGCGCGCACGCATCGCGGCGCACCGCGCGCGCCGCCCGAAGGGCTGGTCCGTGGTGGAAGAACCGCGTGCACTTGCCGCGACCTTGCTCGCCCATGCAGCGCCGGACCGCTGCCTGTTGGTCGATTGCCTGACGCTGTGGCTCACCAATTTGCTCATGGCGGAGGACACGTCCGCGTTAGAGCGCGAGCGCGCGGCGCTGCTCGACACGCTGCCGAGTTTGCCCGGCAACATCATCCTGGTCAGCAATGAAACCAACATGGGCGTCATGCCGTTGGGCGATCTAACCCGCCGCTATTGTGACGAAGCCGGTGGGCTGCATCAGGATCTGGCGCAGATTTGCGAGCGCGTGATCCTGACCATCGCCGGTCTGCCCCATGTCTTGAAAGGAGAACCCGTATGAATGCCTGTATGAATGAAGGTGCAATCATCGAATGGCTGGCCATCCCGGCGGCGCTGCCCGACGCCGGCGCGCGCCAGGTGGCCGAAGCTCGGCAGTCGCAACTCACCAAACCGCCCGGCGCACTTGGCCGATTGGAAGCGATCGCCATCCGGCTCGCCGCCCTGCAAGGCACGGAGCAACCGTGTGTGGATAAGGTGCACATCACGGTATTCGCGGGTGATCACGGCGTGGCGGCCGAAGGCGTGTCCGCGTTCCCCCAGGCGGTGACCGCCGAGAGGGTGAAGAACTTCGCGCGCGGCGGCGCGGCGATCTGCACAGCGGCGCGCACTCTCGGCGCCCCACTCGAAGTCATTAACCTCGGCACGGCACACGACACCGGTCCACTCGAGCGCGTTAAGGACTGTCACCTCGGTCCAGGCACCGCCAATTTTACGCTTGAACCCGCAATGGACGTTTACCAACTCGGGCGTGCGCTCGGCGTCGGCCGTCATGCCGCTGAACGGGCGCGGTTGAATGGCGCGCAACTGTTCATCGGCGGCGAGATGGGCATCGGCAACACCACCGCCGCCTCCGCCCTGGCCTGCGCCCTGCTCGATGCGCCGCCGGAACATCTCGCCGGCCCGGGCACCGGCCTGGATACCCACGGCGTGACCCACAAAATCGAGGTCATCCGCCGCGCGCTGGCCTGTCACAGCACGCACCACGGCACGCCGCTGGAGGCGCTACGGCGTCTCGGCGGTTTCGAGATCGCCGCCTTGACCGGTGCCTATATCGCCTGCGCCCACATCGGCCTGCCGGTACTGGTCGATGGCTTCATCAGTTCGGTGGCGGCGCTCGCCGCCGTCCGGCTGTGTCCCGGTAGCGGGGAATGGCTACTGTTTTCACACACTTCGGCCGAACCGGGCCACCGCGCGGTGCTTGAGGCTCTCGATGCACGGCCGTTGCTCGACCTGGGCCTGCGCCTGGGCGAAGGCAGCGGTGCCGCCGTCGCCGTACCGCTGTTGCGCATGGCCTGCGCGCTGCACAACGAGATGGCGACGTTCGCCGAGGCGGGCGTATCGGCCGCTACCGGCATCCTGCCTGTCGCGGCACTTGCGCGTCCCTGCGCGTCGGAAAAAAGCGAGTGATGCTGACCGGTCGCTCCCAGCGTCGTGCCTCACGTGCTGCACAGGGATGTGCGAATGCCGCGGGCGCAGGATGCGCAGGAGCGGCCGGCACTCGCGCATCCCTGCACGTCGGACTCCTACGTCATGGCGAGGTCGAGGGCGGCAGCCGTTTCCGGGGCCACACGGACGACGCACTGACGGCTATCGGTCTGGATCAGATGCACGCTGCAATCAACGGCAAGCAGCGCTGGGACCGGGTGATCAGCTCGCCACTGGTACGCTGCACCACATTCGCCGAGGAATATGCCAGGCGCTATTCGACGCCGCTCTCATTCGACGCACGTCTGATGGAAATGCACTTTGGCGCCTGGGAGGGACGCACCGCCGCCGAACTGATGGCGACCGATGCCGACGCCCTCACCCGCTTCTGGAACGATCCGCTCCACAATACGCCGCCCGGTGGCGAACCGCTGGCGCAATTCCAGGCGCGCGTGCTCGACGCCTGGAACCACATCGTCACGGAGTACCTTGCACAGCGTGTGTTGATCGTCACCCACAGCGGAGTCATTCGCGTGCTGCTCTGTCAGGTAACGGGTGTTTCCATGGCGCAACTGCAAGAATTCAGTGTCGGACACGGACAATTGCACGGCGTGCACATCGGCGGGGACGGCTCGGTACGGCTCGATGGCGTGACATATGTCATGGAGTAACGCACTCATGTTGCGCCCCTTCGTCGTCGCCTTGCAGTTTCTCACCGCCTTGCCCACTCGTCTCGCGGATCCGCCGGATGCCACGACGACCGGACGCTCGCTGCCCTACTACCCGCTGGTCGGCCTGGCCATCGGCGCACTGCTCGCCGGGCTGGCCTGGCTGCTCAGTGGCGCACCCGCACTGGTGGCCGCCGCGCTGTTGCTCGTCGCCTGGGTGGCCGTGACCGGGGCGCTGCATCTCGACGGCCTCGCCGACAGCGCCGATGCCTGGCTCGGCGGCCTCGGTGAACGCGAGCGGACACTGGCGATCATGAAAGATCCCTATTGCGGCCCGGCGGGCGTAGTCACCCTGGTTCTGGCGCTGCTGATCAAATTCGCTACGTTGGCGTATCTCATACCGAACGACAACTGTGAAATCCTCGTCGTGACACCTGTGCTCGGCCGCACCGCACTGGTGTTGCTGTTCCTCACCACGCCTTACGTCCGGCCGCACGGCCTGGGCAGCCTGCTAGCCAACCATCTGCCACGCCGCGCATGTGTGCTCGCTGTTATTCTCACCCTGGTTGCCATTCCTGCATTCATCGGGCTGGCGGCGTTATGGCTGGTGGCCGCCCTTGCCGGCGTATTCCTGGTGCTGCGCCGGCTCATGCAACGGCGTCTCGGCGGCACCAGCGGCGATACTGCCGGGGCATTGGTCGAGATCACCGAAACAGCCATACTACTTGCCGTGGTCTTCATGGAATAATAACGCCGGCAATATTTCCTTCCGACTGAATTAGCAGCCAGGTGTTGGCTTTCTCAGCTTTGTCTCTGAAAAACAAAAAAGCCCCAGGTGAGATAGCCGCGTTCGCCACCTTCTATCCAGTGGCTCAGACCTGTCTTCATGCGCTCGACGTAGGCCTTGTCGATTTTGTGGATCAATTCGGCTTCATGTGTTTCCGTCTCCTGCAGAACCCGGCTGTAATGCATGACCAGCTGGTCGGTGCGATCCTCAAAACTGACCTCGTTCATACCCAGCTTGGCCGCGGTTTCGCGATAGAAACGCGGCGACCCCAGCGACGACAGATGGATGCGCTTGAGGATGGGCTCCAGCACGCCTTCGGGACAGTCATCAGCCTGCATCGGATCGGTAAAGATAAACCGCCCGCCGGGTTTCAACACCCGTGCAACTTCTTCCAACACCTTCTCGCGCTGGCCGCTGTGCAGGATGGCATCCTGCGAAAAGATCACGTCGAAAGAGTTGTCTTGCACCGGAATGTTCTCAAAGCTGCCGTCAACAACATCGATCTCGTCTTCTAGTCCGCGCTCTTTGTTGAGCTTGCGGGCACGCTCATTTTCCTTCTCGCTCAGGTTGAGCGCGACAATCGAACAACCGAAGGTGGACGCCAAATAACGTGCCAGGCCACCATAACCGGAGCCGATATCGAGCACCTTGTGTTCCGGCTTCAGCTCGGTTTTCTCCGCAATGTGGCGCACGGTGCGGTGACTGGCCTCGGGGATCGCCTCCTCGGGCGAATGGTAAAGACCGATATGAATGTCCTCGCCACCCCAGATGATGGCATAGAAATTATCGGCGTCGTCGCTGTTGTAATACTCGCGTGCGGTATTGACCGCTTCGGAATAGTGACTGCTCATGTTTAGATTTCCTCGTCTTCTTCCTGATAGGACTTCTCCGCCACGTGTACCAGGAAATCCGGATCGTTGGCCTTGAAGGTCTCCTGGAAATCACCGTAGGTCTCGATGTGCTGAAAGCCCACTTCGTGCATCAGCCGGCGGCTGTATTTCTTGCGCAGCGGAAACATGTTGAGGTGGTACGAAGATTTGTCGGGAAAGGTGTAGCGGAAACGGGCCAGGCCGTCGTCGATGTACTCGGGCTCGGCCACCACGTCCTCGCCGCAATAGTAGTACTGATGCTTGGTGCTGAAGCCCTCGTCAAGGATGGCGTCGTAGTTGCGCTGGTCCAGCATCAGGATGCCGTCGTGATTGAGCGTGGCGTAATATTCGGCCAAGGACTTGCGACGGTCATGCTCCTTGAACAGATGGGTAAAGGAGTTACCGAGACAGATCACGGCGTCGAACTGCTCATGAACGGTGCGGTTCAGCCAACGCCAGTCGGCCTGCACGGTGCGCAGAATATAACCGCGGTTGCGGGCATTCTGAAACGCCCGTGCCAACATTTCGGGACTGCCGTCGGCGCTGACCACGTCGAAGCCGGCGCTGAGCAGCCGTACGGAATGGAAGCCGGTGCCGGTGGCCACATCAAGCACGCGTTCGACACCGTAGGAGCGCAGCTGTTCGATAAAGAACTCCCCCTCGCTTTGCCAGCGCTTTTCCCAGTCGATCAGTTCGTCCCACTTTTCAACGAAACTCTTGACGTATTCTTCCTTGTAATGGCTAGTGTCGCGGACGGAGATCGGATCCTCGCCGAAGGATTGTGCATGCTTTGTCTGGTTCACGTATTTGCCTCGCATATTCGTTTCACCAAATTAAAAAACTCCAGGTGCAATAATTCACCTTGTGCCATTTACGACGGGCCGCCGTACTGCTCCAGATTGTTCTTTCTCGATCTGCCCACGGGGCAAGTGATGTATGGCTCACAGGCCAAGATTACGAGCGGGAGGCAAGCGCCTGCCCTGAAAAATCGAGCACGCCAAATTACGTTATTGCAACGCCATGGCCTGCATGGGTGAGTTGGTAACAGCGCCCTAGTCTAACGCAGACAACGCAAAAGCACAAAGTTACACGGGACTTTTCTCCCTGCGCGAATTACTAGAGACAAACTCGCATAAACGATGTTGCGGTTCTGAACAACCGCTTCGCCCTTCCCGGCCATCTTACGCCCGCATGGGCGACCTGGGTACAGACGGCTATCTGAGCATGGTCCGTGTCGAAAGCGCCAATGCGGCGGACAACGAAGCCACCCTGCCGCCCGGCGCAGAACACCGCCCGCAGGTATGGGCCCGTCGGGAACTGAGCGGCGGCGTCAGATTGGATTGACCTGCCCGTAGCACTGCGCCCGGGTGCAGATCTGCGCCGGCATCTCCTTGTGGGAGATCAAAGCGCCGATACCACGGAAGAGACGATAAAACCACCAGATCACCGCCCCCCAGAAAACCGCGTAGCCGACCATATAGGCCAAGGTCCCCAGGGCCACCATCATCAGTATCACCATGACGATAAAGCTGCGCACCAGCCACTCATGGTGAGTGGCGGCCAGCACCTGCTCGTGGGAAGGCGTCGCGCCCTCCTGTTCGGCGAGTTTCTTGAACCGGTACACCTTGATGCCGCTGATGATGGCCCCGATCGGGGCGGTGACGAAAAGAAGATACAGGACATAGATGAAAGTCAAAAAGACCACTTCGAACCACTCTACGCTGTCTTGACCTTGGCTGTTCATAACGAATCCCTCCAATGGCTGCCAAATGCTTTCGCGTTGTGGATGTGGCGCGCAACGCCGTGCTTCTTTCTATCCGTAAGTATAGTTCGTGAGTGCGAAGATCAAGTTTTAGGCACACTCTCCACAATCCAACAAAAAACTTTAATAAAATATTACAACTTAATGTAATTAATATAATTAATTCCGGGGACGGCCTCATTCTTCCCGTCCCGTGCTTTGATGAAATATTGCCGTCGCCGCACCGGCGGCGATACCCGGCCACAAATAGCCCGGCGCGCCCGGAGATCACTTCGGCCGGAAAATCCGTTATTCCTTAATCAGCGCAGCGTTTTTCAATCCGCAACCGGCCGTTACCCCATGCGCTTGCGCATAAAGGCGTAATACATTACCGGGATCACTACCAGGGTCAGCAGCGTCGAGACGAAGATGCCGAAAATCAGCGAGATGGCCAGGCCATTGAAGATGGGATCATCCAGAATGAAAAAGGCGCCGATCATGGCGGCCAGGCCGGTCAGCACGATGGGCTTGGCGCGCACGGCGCCGGCACGGATCACCGCCTCTTCGAAGGGCAAGCCGGCGGTAGCTGACTGGTTGATGAAGTCCACCAACAGGATCGAATTGCGCACGATGATGCCCGCCAGGGCGATCATGCCGATCATGGAGGTGGCGGTAAAGTTGGCGCCCAACAGGGCATGGCCCGGCATGACGCCGATGATGGTCAACGGGATGGGCGTCATGATGATCAACGGCACCAGATAGGAACGGAACTGGGCCACCACCAGCACGTAGATCAGGATCATGCCCACACCGTAGGCGATGCCCATGTCGCGGAAGGTCTCGTAGGTGACCTGCCACTCGCCGTCCCATTTGAGGCTGTAGCGATAGGGGTTTTCCGGCTGATCCAGCAGGGTCTGCTGCAACACGTTGTCCGCCTGCACCGGCGTGTCCTTGAGTGTGGCGAGAATACTGAACATGCCGTAGAGCGGGCTGTCGGTTTCCCCGGCCACATCGCCGGTGACAAACACCACCGGCAGCAGATCCTTGTGATAAATGGTGTGCTCGCGCTCGCTCTCCACCAGCTTCACGATTTCCGACAACCGCACCAGCGCACCGTTTTGGCTGCGCACTTCAAGATCCAACAAGGCCTGGGCGCCGGCCTTGTCGGCCACCGGCAGTTCCACCCGTAGAGGCATGGGATATTTGTCGGTAGTGCCGTGCAGATAGCCCACGTCCTCGCCGCCCACAGCGGCGGTAAGTGTGCTCACCACGGTCTGCTGCGCCACGCCCAGCCGGGCCGCCTTTTGGCGATCCACTTCAACGATCAAGCGCGGCGCGCGGTGTTCGACGCTGTCGTCCACGTCCACCACGTCGTCGGTTTGTTCGAACACCTCGTGCACCTGTTTGGCCACTTCAATCTGACCCGGGTAATCAAGACCGTAGATCTCCGCCACCAGCGGCGACTGCACCGGCGGCCCCGGCGGCACCTCGACGATCTTCACATTGGCATCGAAGCGCGCACCGATCTCCTGCAAGGGCTGGCGCACCGACAAGGCGATCTCATGGCTCTGGCGCTCACGTTCGGCCTTATCCAACAGGTTGACCTGGATGTCGCCCACGTTGGCGCCGCTGCGCAGGTAGTATTGCCGCACCAGGCCGTTGAAGTTGATGGGCGCGGCGGTGCCGGCATAGATCTGATAGTCGGTCACCTCCGGCACGATGGCGAGATATTGCGCCAACTCCTGCAAGACGCGATTGGTCTGCTCCACGCTGGTCCCCTCGGGCATGTCCACGACCACTTGAAATTCGGACTTGTTATCAAACGGCAGCATCTTGAGGATGACCAGTTTGACGAAGGCCAGGCCGAGGGCGAGCAGGATCAACAGCATCAGGCCGCCGAATAGCCCCCGGCGCCGGCCGCGCCCGGCGTCACCGGCGAGGAAGGGACCGACTCCGCCCTTGAAGAGTTTGTAGAGCCGGCCGTCCATCCCCTCTTCGTGATCTGCGCCCGCCTCTTCCTTTTTACTGAAGACCTTATAGGTGAGCCAGGGGGTAACGATGAAGGCCACCGCCAGCGAGATGAACATGCCCATGCTGGCGTTGATGGGGATGGGGCTCATGTAGGGCCCCATCAGGCCGGTGACGAAGGCCATGGGCAGCAGTGCGGCGATGACGGTGCAGGTGGCCAGGATGGTCGGGCCGCCCACCTCATCCACCGCCAGCGGGATGGCCTCCGCCAAGCTCTTGCCGCCCATCTGCCGGTGGCGATGGATGTTCTCCACCACCACGATGGCGTCATCCACCAGGATGCCGATGGAGAAGATCAGCGCAAACAAGGAAACGCGGTTGAGGGTGAAGCCCCAGGCCCAGGAGGCGAACAGGGTGATCATCAGGGTGATCACCACCGCGCTGCCGACGATGAAGGCCTCGCGCCAACCCAGGGTGAACAAGACCAGCAACACCACCGAAGCGGTGGCGAACAGCAGTTTCTTGATCAGGGTCATGGCCTTGTCGGTGGCGGTGACGCCATAGTTGCGCGTCACCGTCACCTCCACCCCTTCGGGAATAAACACGCCCTTGAGCTGTTCCACGCGCTCGATTACCTGATCGGCGATGGTGGCGGCATTGGTGCCGGGCTGTTTGGCGATGGCGAGGGTGACGGCGGGAAACTCACCATGCGCGTCCAATCCCTTTTGCGCGGCCGCGGCGCCGCTGCCGAACCAGACGAATTGCTCCGGCTGATCCGGCCCCAGCCTGACCTCGGCCACGTCGCTGAGATATACCGGCACGCCATCATGCATGCCCACTACCAGCTCGGCCACCTCTTCCGGGGTGGTGAGAAAGGTGCCCGCCTGCACCTCGATTTCGCGATTGTCGCTGACCAGCTCACCGGCATCGCGGGTGGCGTTGGCGGCGCCGAGCGCGGCGCGCAGGTCGTCGAAGGCGATGTCGTAACCGGCCATGCGCTGCGGATCGAGCAGAATGTGCACCACCTGCTGCGGTCCGCCGATGGTGTAGATGTCGCGCGTGCCGGGCACCCGCTTCAGTTCCGCCTCGATGGTGTGGGCCACCTGTTGCAGTTCATACCCAGCGCGGTTCGGATCGTCGGTCCAGAGGGTCAGACTGACGATGGGTACGTCGTCGATGCCCTTGGGTTTGACGATGGGACGGCCCACACCCAGATCGGACGGCAACCAGTCTTCGTTGGAGTAGATCTGGTTGTAGAGATTGACGATGCTCTCGGTACGCTCCTCGCCCACCTCGAACTGCACGGTGAGCACCGCCAGACCGGGGCGCGATACAGAATAGACGTGCTCGACGCCCTTGATCTCGGCGAGCACCTGTTCCGCCGGGGTGCTGACCAGGTTCTCCACCTCCACCGCGGTGGCGCCGGGATAGGGAATGAAGATGTTGGCGAAGGTGACGTCGATCTGCTGCTCCTCCTCGCGCGGCGTCACCAGCACGGCGAAGACACCCATGAGGATACCCACCAGCGCCAGCAACGGCGTCAACTCGCTGCGCAGGAATAGGCGCGCGATGGTGCCCGAGATGCCTACTTTTTCCTCGGCCATGGTGCGAATCCGTTAACGCCGTTGTTTCAGTGTGATACCGGCGGCGATGGGATCGAGGGCCACCCGCTCGCCCGGGATCAGCCCGGCCAGCACCTCCACCTGCCCGTCGCGACGGCCGCCGCTGCGGATCTGACGCAGGCTTACCCGCCCGTCCGCGTCCACCACGTAGACACCGGTCAGCTCGCTGCGCTTGACCACCGCCGCGGCCGGCACCAGCAGGCGCTCCTCCACGCCGGTGACGAAGGCGACCTTGACGAACATGCCGGGATAGACGCCGTGGTCGCCCTGGGGCAGATTGACGCGCACATTGAAGGCGTGGCTCTGCGCATCGGCATAGGGAAAGACGCGCAAGGACTCGGCCGCCACACTGTCGCCGGACGGCAGCAGCAGCCGCGCCCGGCCGTGCTCCCGCACGGCGGTGACGAAGGCCTGGGGCACCTGGGTGGTGGCGCGCAGGTGTTCGAAAGAGAAGCCGCTCATCAGCGGCTGGCCCACGCCGACGGTCTCGCCCAGTTCCACGTGGCGCTCGGTGACGACGCCGGCAAAGGGCGCCTTGATAACCGTATGGTCGAGCTGCTCCCGCGCCTCGGTCAGCCGCGCCTCGGCCGCCTCCACCCGCGCCCGCGCCGCCTTCAGCGCTGCCTCGACCTTGTCCAGTTCGGCCTGGGCCACCAGTTTTTTGGCATAGATATCCTCGACGCGGTTGTACTCGTCCCGCGCCTCTTTCAGCCGCGCCCTGGCCTCCTGCAGGCCGGCCTGGGCCTGCTCCACCCGGGCGCGCTGCTCGCTGTCGTGGACACGGATGATGACGGCGTCCTTGGGAACGAAGTCATCCACATCGTAGTTGATCTCCACCACCCGGCCGACAATCTGCGCCGACACCGTGGACTGGTGCACCGCCTCGATCACGGCGTCGAAGACACGTTCCTGCGGGGTGGTTTGCAGCCGGACGTCGGTCACGGCCAGGTCGGCCGCGGCGACGGACGGATTGAAATGGATCAAGGCTATTCCGATTAACCAGGCGATAAGTGTTTGACGCACGTTGGCCCCCCGAGATTTTTCCTAACTCAGTGATATTATCACTACATCGAATAATGACTCGCAATGAAATTATATTAGTTTTTTATAATATTCAAAGTCGGCCCCGCGGCGTTTCGTCGTAGCGCCACACGACGCTGAACCCATCGCGATATTTCAATTATGGTGAAACAGGGGGAAATTGACAGCGCACCGGACACAGCGGCACGGCTCAGGCCTTTTCGATGAGATAGTAAAACTTGCCCCCTTCGGCATGGGATTCTAGCAGTCGATGGCCGGTCTGGGCGGCGAAGGCGACGACATCGGACTGGGAACCCGGATCGGTGGCGATCAGCCGCAGCCGCTGGCCACGCTCCATGCCACGCAGCGCCTGTTTCAACCGCAAAATAGGCAGGGGACAGCTCAAACCACTGGTATCAAGCTCCCTTTCCACTACCGTGCTCATCCGCCACCCTCTTCAGCCATCACAAAAAATTGAACGGCCAATGATATCATCCTGTCTAACTTTCCATATTATTCCAGATGACGCCCGTAGAGTCTGATCTTATCCCCATGAAGCTATATCCAGACGGCCGCCCCCACCGGACAGCGGTTGCGCTTTTGTTCGGCCTGTTGTGTTTGCTTGTTTTTCCGCCTTCTTCGCAGGCCTCCGAACTGCCCGACCTGGGCGATCCCTCGGCCGTCGCCCTGTCACCCCAGGACGATTACCGCCTCGGCCAGGCCTTCATGCGCAACCTGCGCCAGAATGTGGAGATCTCCGAGGATCCGGAGCTCATTGCCTATGTCAACTCCCTGGGTTACCGCCTGTTATCAGCGGCGGGTACCGACCTGCCGTTCCACTTCTTTATCGTCGACGATCCCTCCATCAACGCCTTCGCCGGCCCCGGCGGCCATATCGGCATCCACAGTGGTCTGATTCTGGCGGCCCAATCGGAAGGTGAGCTGGCGGCGGTGATGGCCCATGAAATCGCCCATGTCACTCAGCGTCACCTGGCACGCGCCTTCCAAAAGGCCTCTGCCAGCCAATTGCAGACCGCCGCCGCCATCATCGCCGCCATCCTGCTGGGATCGCCACAACTCAGTTCCGCCATGATCACCACGGCGGCGGCAGGCAACATACAGCAACAGCTCAACTTTACCCGTGCCCATGAAAAGGAAGCCGACCGGGTGGGCATCGACATCCTGGCCAACTCGGGCTTCGACCCCGACAACATGCCGGCCTTCTTCCACCGCCTGCAGGAGGCCTAT
>JASBUE010000164.1 GCA_030148045.1 Candidatus Tenderia sp. | reverse complement strand
CGATGCGAAGATGCGGCGTGCCATCGGCGTCGTACCCCACCAAGGGCCGGTTCCAGCGCCAGATGGTGCCGTTGTGCAGCCGCAGGTGGGGCAGGGCTTCGACCGGCTCATCGATGTGCGCCGGCAACAGAACGGGATAGCAGTCCAGGTTGCGCAGGAAGGACTCATAGACCGAATCCTTCACATAGGCGGCACCGAAAGTGACGCGGCCGATCCTATCGGCCAGCCCGCATTGCTCACCGCCATAGACATCCTCCAGCGCCACCGCCTGTTCGAACAGCGGGATGCGCGTTTCATCCCACAGATTGCGGCCGAACAGAAACGGGGAGTTGGCCGTGGCCGCCACCATGGGTGCGGCAAGGATGTGGGCGGCGTTGTAATAGCGCGCCGCCCGCGCCAGCCCGACCTGCAGATGCAGCTGAAACGAAGTGGCGGCGGATTCGAACATCACGTCGCCATGGCTGAGACGCAGAGATTCCCGACCTTGAATGTCGATGGTCAGCGGGCGGCCGCCGCGCAAGCGCAGCACCTGTTCATTGAGGGCGCGAAAGCGTTTGACGTCGGACATGTTGGCCAGCGTGAGCTCGGTGTCCCTGACCGTGGGCAGGATGCCGATCATCAAGAGCGAGGTATCGATCTGCCGCGCCAGTGCCGAGCATTGCCGCCAGGTATTGTCCAGCTCGCTGCGCATACGGCTCAGTACAGCGCCGTGCAATTGCCGCGGCGCGCTGTTCAACTCTACATTGAAACGGGCCAGTTCGGGCACCACGGGCAGTTGTTTGGCCTCGGTCAGCTCGAGGTAACGGTCGTTGACCGGCTTGGGCCGGCCCGCGTCGTCCACCAGCCAGATCTCCAGCTCAAAGCCGCCCACCTTGCCGCCGTTGCAGAAACGCCCCTGCGCGAACCAGTCGCCCAGCAGGCGCGTCTCCTCGCGCAGCCTGGCGTCGAAACGCTGAAAATCCTTCTGTTTGAAGCAGCTTGATTCGATCTCCTGGCCCATGCTTACTCCACACGCTTAAAACCGGATCGGCGCAGTTGGCGATCCAGCGCCTGCAAGCGCGCCGGCGTACCCACATCCCACCATTGACCAGCGTAATGTTCGCCGCTCACCTTTGCATCCGCCATCGCCCGGCGCAGCAACGGCGCCAGCGGAAAGACACGTGGCTGGTAGCCCGCGAACAATGCCGGACTCAGCACGCTGATACCGCTGAAGGTGAGCCGGGGTTCGCCCTCGGCGTTGACCTGCCCGTGGTCGAGACAGAAATCGCCCTGCGGATGATGATCGGGATTATCGACCAATATCAAATGGGCCAGACCGGGGAGGACCCGGGGCAAACGCTGCAAGGGGTAGTCGCACCAGATGTCACCGTTAATAACCACAAAAGGCGCGTCTCCCAGCAACGGCAGGGCGTTGAGAACACCGCCGCCGGTCTCCAGCGCCTGTTCCTCCACGGAGTATTGAATGTGTGCGCCGTAACGCGAACCGTCACCCAGAAAGGCTTCGATCCGCTCGCCCAGATGGGCATGATTGATGACCAGGTCACGGATGCCGGCGGCGACCAGGTTGTGGATGTGATACTCGATCAGGCGCCGCCCACCCACTTGCAACAGGGGCTTGGGCGTACGGTCGGTGAGCGGCCGCATGCGTTCGCCGCGACCGGCGGCAAGAATCATGGCTTTCATTGAAATCGATTGTATTGACTATTGCCGCCAAACAGAAGGGGGGCTGGCCCGTTTTGGGGCGCAACGCTGCTTCGAAATTAGTGTGAACAGGCCCTAGATCGACTCAGCCTTTTGCTCACGGGTGAGCAGATGGTGCACCGCCGCGCGCGGTGGACGCTCATTGAACAGTACTTGGTAGACCTGTTCGGTGATCGGCATTTCGATCCCCAGCGTGCCGGCCAGATGGTGCGCCTCGCGGGTGGCGTCGATGCCTTCCACCACTTGCTTGATGGCGGCGCGCGCCGCACTGATGGACTGCCCGTGCCCCAGCGCCAGACCGAAACGGCGGTTGCGTGACTGATCGTCGGTACAGGTCAACACCAGGTCACCCAGTCCGGCCAACCCCATTAAGGTCTCCTTGTGCCCGCCCAGGGCCTCGCCGAGGCGCATGATCTCGGTCAGGCCGCGCGTGATCAGAGCGGCCCGGGCGTTGGCGCCGAAGCCGAGACCGTCGGCGATACCGGCGGCGATGGCGAGGATGTTCTTGACCGCCCCACCGATCTCGGCGCCCACCACGTCCGCGGAGGTGTAGGCGCGAAACGACTCATTGTGCAGGCGCGCGGCGATTTCAGCGGCAAAGGCCTGATCGGCGGAGGCGACGGTGACGGCGGTGGGCAGACCCCGGGCCACCTCCAGGGCGAAGGTCGGTCCGGTGATCACCGCCTTGGGGCGGGTGGCGCCTATGACATCTTCGGCGATCTGATGCAGCAGGCGGCCGGTGCCGGGTTCGAAGCCCTTGCTGGCCCAGATCAGGCGGGTACTGTCACCGATGTGCGGTCTGAGCGCCTCCAGGCTCTGACGAAAGGCATGGCTGGGCACCACCAGCAGCAGGTCGCGGGCCGCGCTCACCGCACACTGAAGATCGCTCTCGAACTGTAATGCCGGGGGCAGCGGTATGCCGGGCAGGTAGTCGTCGTTGACGCTGCTGTCGGCCATCCGGCGCAGATGGTCGGGATTGCGCGCCCACAGCCGCGTGGGCCGGCCGTTGCCCGCCAGCAGGGCCGCCAGCGCAGTACCCCAGGCACCCGCGCCTATGACGGTGGTGGCGGCCTGGGTGACATCATCATGCATCACTGAATGTCAGTGAGCCGCTTCCTGCTGTCCCTGGGCCTGCTGTTGCTGCAGATGTTGGGCGTAGAGGGCGTCGAAGTTGACCGGCTGCAGCAGCATTTGCGGGAAACCCCCGCGGCTGACCAAGTCGGAAATGGTCTCACGGATGTAGGGGAAGAGGATATTGGGACAGAAGGAACCCAGCAGGTGCCCCATCTGCTTGTCGTCGAAACCGGCGGTCTGAAACACACCTGCCTGCTGCACCTCGACCAGATAGGCGGTCTGCTCACCGATCTTGGCGGTAATGGTCACTGACAGCACCACCTCGTGCATGTTGTTTTCCATCTTGCCGGCGCGCGTATTGAGCTGCACATTGACTTCGGGCTCCCATTTCGCCTCAGCAAAGATCGCCGGTGAATTGGGAGTCTCGAAGGAGATATCCTTGATGTAGATCTTTTGGATGGAAAACTGCCCCTGAGACTGGTTCTCTGCTTCTACCATGATTCTGTTCCTGTTTTTTTGAATGGGTTACTTGTGGCTGAGCGGCATGTTGGCATCCGTCCAGGCCAGCATGCCGCCGTTGAGTTTGTAGATAGAACCGAAGCCCTGGCGTTGCAACAAGGC
>JASBUE010000135.1 GCA_030148045.1 Candidatus Tenderia sp. | reverse complement strand
CAGATCGAACGCATCGAGATCGTACGCGGGCCGCGTTCCAGCCTGTATGGCTCCGAGGCCATCGGTGGGGTGATCCAGATATTCACCCGCAAGGGCGGCGGCGCGCTCAAGCCCTTCTTCAGTATCGGCGGTGGGAGCTATCAGACCTACAGCGCCTCGGCGGGTGTCTCGGGCGGCGGCGAGCGCGGCTGGTTCAGCGTAAGCGCAAGCGGTATCGACACCGAGGGGTTCAACGCCTGCGACGGCAAGCCCTCGCCGGGCGGCGCCGGCTGCTTTACCACCGAGCCGGACAAGGACGGCTACCGCAATGTGTCGGGTTCCCTGCGCGCGGGCTACCGCTTCGACAACGGCATCGAGATGGATGTCCGTGCCCTGCGCGCCGAAGGCACAAACGAGTTCGACGGCGGCTTCGTCAACGAATCCGAGTCCGTGCAGCAGGTCCTCGGCGGGACGCTGCGCTTCTCACCGCTCAGCATCTGGCAAGCGACCCTGACTGCGGGCCGTAGCCGCGATGAGTCCGACAACTTCAAGGACGGTGCCTTCCAGAGCCGCTTCGACACGCAACGGGATACGCTCTCCTTGCAGAACGACCTTTCTATCGCCAGCGACCATCTGCTCACGGTCGGCGCCGACTACCAGGACGATCGGGTCGACGGCACCACTGCCTATGCCGTCACCTCCCGAGACAACACCGGGCTGTTCACGCAGTACCAGGGGAGATTCGGCGCCCAAGACGCGCAGCTTGCCCTGCGCCGCGACGACAACGAACAATTCGGCAACCGGAACACCGGCGGCGTGGCCTGGGGTTACGCGCTGGGCAAAGGCCTGCGACTGACCGCGTCCTACGGCACCGCCTTCAAGGCGCCGACCTTCAACGAACTTTACTTCCCGGGGTTTGGTAATCCCAACCTGCGGCCCGAAGAGTCTGACAGCATCGAGCTTGGCCTTAGCGGCAAAGCCACCTGGGGACACTGGTCGCTCAACGCTTACGAGACCCGCATCGATGACCTGATCGCCTTCGATGCCTCGCTCTTCGCACCCGCCAACATCGACCAGGCGCGCATCCGCGGCCTCGAGGCGGTGCTCGGCACCCGGCTCGGAAACTGGAATCTGAACGCGAACCTCACATGGCTCGACCCGGAAAACCGCACCAAAGGCGACAATGACGGCAAGGTGCTGCCGCGCAGAGCCCGGCAATCCTTGCGCCTCGACGCCGATCGCGACTTCAATCATTACCGCCTTGGTGCCACCCTGCTCGCCGCGGGCAAACGTTACGATGACCTCGCCAACACCCGCGAGCTCGGTGGCTACGCCACGTTCGATGTGCGTGCCGAGGTTGCCCTGGCCAAGGATTGGCGTGTGCAGGCACGTGTCGAGAACCTGCTCGACAAGGACTACGAGACCGCCGCGTTCTTCAACCAGCCGGGACGCAGCCTGTATCTGACCCTGCGCTATCAACCCTGAACACGAACGACACAACCCAAGGAGCCCATCATGTTGACATTATCGAACCGCAATCAAATCCTGATCGGCGCCATGCTGGCGCTGTTGCTCATCGCCACCCGGGGCCAGCACTTCGCCACGCTGCACAGCCTGCCCGGCGCCTCCTGGGCGGTATTCTTTCTGGCCGGCGTTTACCTGCGCCCGGTGTGGGTCTTGCCGGCCATGCTCGCCTTTGTCTGGGGGTTGGATTTCACCCCCCAGCTGCTCAGTGGCGCCAGCCTGGCGGAGATTGTGAACGACGGCCAGGCCTTTTGTCTGACCCCCGCCTACTTCTTCCTGTTGCCGGCCTACGGCGCACTCTGGCTCGCCGGGCGCTGGTATGCCGGGCAATATCGCTTCGAGTGGCGCACACTGCTTCCGCTTGCTACCGCCGCGCTGGCCGGAGCCGCAGTCTGCGAACTGTTCTCCAGCGGTGGTTTCTACTTCTTCTCCGGCCGCTTTGCCGAGCCGACCGTCGCCGAGTTCGCCGGGCGGTTGGTGACATATTTCCCGAGGTATCTGCAATCACTGGCCTTCTACGTCGGTATCGCCGCCGTGGTGCATGCGCTGTTCGGACTGGCCCGCGGTGCCCACACACACAAGATCACCGCCACGCGATGACGATGAAAGCGACCGACCGGGAACAACGCCACCAGGCGCGCATGCAGCGCAAGAAGGCCGTAGTCGATGCGGCCATCGAACGCGCCGATCGCGACCAGGGCCTGCTGTTGGTGCTCACCGGCAACGGCAAGGGCAAGTCATCCTCGGCCTTCGGCATGGTAGCGCGCGCGCTGGGGCACGGCATGAAAGTCGGCGTGGCGCAGTTCATCAAAGGGCGCAGTGACGACGCACAGGGACGTGTGAGTGTCGCGGGAGGCGGGATGCCGGGAGCGACCACGGGTGAAGAAGGTTTCTTTCGTGCCCACCCCAACGTGCGCTGGCACGTGCTCGGCGAGGGCTTCACCTGGGAGACGCAAAATCTCGCACGCGATACCGAGACCGCGCAACGCGGCTGGGCCGTGGCGCGGGAACTGCTGCGCGACGCCTCCTTGGGGTTGGTGGTGCTCGATGAGCTCACCTATCCGCTGAAATACGGATGGTTAAGCATCGAGACTGTACTGGAGGACCTGGCGAGCCGCCCGCCCATGCAGCACGTGGTCATCACCGGCCGCGCCGCACCCGAGGCGCTCATCGAGGCGGCCGATACCGTAAGCGAATTGCGCGACGTCAAACACGCCTTCCGCGCCGGTGTCCGCACGCAAAAGGGGGTGGACTTGTGAGCGGAACTCGTCGCTGCCCCGCGTTGTTCATTGCCGCGCCGGCCTCCGGTCAGGGCAAGACCACGGTCACCGCCGCGCTGGCGCGTCACCATCACAACCAGGGCCGCAAGGTACGCGGATTCAAAACCGGGCCGGATTTTCTCGATCCCATGATCCTCGAACGCGCCTCCGGCCATCCCGTGTATCAACTCGATCTGTGGATGGGCGGTGAAGACCACTGCCGCCAGCTTTTATATGAAGCCGCGGGCGAGGCCGACCTGATCCTCATCGAAGGCGTGATGGGGCTGTTCGATGGCGAGCCCTCCAGCGCCGATCTCGCCATGCTGTTCGACATTCCGGTGCTCGCGGTCATCGACGGCGGCGCCATGGCCCAGACCTTCGGCGCCATCGCCCACGGCCTGGCGACCTATCGCCCGGGCCTGCCCTTTGCCGGCGTGTTCGCCAACCGCGTCGCGGGCGAGCGCCACTACCAGATGCTCGCCGAGAGCCTGCCACCGGGCGTGACTGCGTACGGCTGGCTGGCACGCGACGCCGACATCAGTTTGCCGGAACGCCACCTCGGCCTGGTG
>JASBUE010000111.1 GCA_030148045.1 Candidatus Tenderia sp. | reverse complement strand
GCGATAGCGCTGGATGACGCGGTAGTGGGTCACCGCCGGTTTGCCGTTGGGGACCACGGCCATACGCTTGCGGTCCACCGGATGACGGCCGATGGGCGCCTCCACCGTACCGCCGCTGGGTAGCACGCCACAGATCACCGCCTGGTAGCGGCGCTTCATGAGGCGTGCCTGCAACATCTCCACCAGGTGTTTCTGCGCTTTCAGATTGCGCGCCACCACCAGCAGGCCGCTGGTCTCCTTGTCGAGGCGATGGATAATGCCGGCGCGCGGCACCGCCTCCAGCTCCGGCGCGTGATTGAGCAGGGCGTTGACCAGGGTGCCGTCCGGATTGCCGCTGGCCGGGTGTACCACCAGCCCCGCCGGCTTGTTGATAACCAGGATGTGCTCATCCTCGTAGACGATATCGAGGGGAATCGGCTGCGCCTGCCAGGTCACCTCCGTCTCGGTGCTCGCCTGCACCTCGACCCGCTCGCCCCCCCGCACTCTATCCTTGGGACGCAACTGTCTGCCGTCCACCTGCACCTGACCGGACTTGATCCATTGCTGCAGCCGGGCGCGGGAATAATCGGGAAAGAGCCGGGCCAGCACCTGGTCCACCCGCTGGCCGCCCAGCGCCACCGGCACCACTGCTGAAAGGGTTTCTGTTTCGAACATAACTCTTTGAAAAAATTAAAATCCGCACCCGCGCTAAAAACCGCCATGCTAGCAGATCCGCGCCCGCCACCGCCATGACCCGCGCCGCCGCTGGTCAAATCAACACCCAACCGGTATCCTAATTGACCTTAACAACACCGCGCCCGTTCCGGACGTCGCCCATGAAAGAGACGCGTTCACTCTTTGCCCTGCTACTCTTCACCCTTCTCAGCGGCTGCGCCACCCTGGCACCCCAGACCGCCCGACAGGCCAACCAATCCGCCGAACAGTACTACAATGAGGCGCGCAAGGCCCAGGCCGGCGGTGATCATGCCGGCGCCATCCAGGCCTTCGCCGAGTTAGAAAACCGCCATCCGCTCAGTCCCTACGCCCGCCTGGCCCCGCTGGAGACCGCCTATGCCCGCTACAAGCTGGCACAATACGATGCCGCGGCCGCCGCGGCCGACCGCTTTATCGCCACGTATCCCGATCACGCCCACCTGGATTACGCCTATTATCTGAAGGGTCTGATCCACTCCGCCCAGGGCACGGACAACCCTGGGGCAAGCCCCGGCCAGCAGCGCATCGTCGACAGCGAGCACGCCCGCGACGCATTCCGCAGTTTCTCCACCCTGGTGCAACGCTTCCCTGACAGCGGCTACCGCAACAACGCCCTGCAACGCATGTCCCAATTACGCAACCTGCTGGCACGACAAGAACTGGAAACCGTCAAGAGCCGGATCGAACAGGGTGAATACGGGGCAGCGGTCAGACATGCCAAGTACATCGCCGAGCAATACCCCGAGACCCCCGCCGCCCGCGAAGCGCTGGAACTGATCACCTCCTCCGCCAGCACGGCGACGCCGAACATCGAGGTGATGCCCGTCACCACCCCCCTCGCCCCGGCGCCGGAGCAGGAAGCCATCCACCGCGAAGAATGGCTGTTACAGCAGAACCCCCGGCATTTCACCCTGCAGATCGCCGGCACCAGCAGCCGGGAAGGTTTGCAACGCTATATCGAACAATACAAACTGCAGGATCACAGCGCCTACTTTCGCCGCACCCACAATGACAAGAACTGGTATTCGCTGCTCTATGGCAATTACAGCAGCCGGGACGAGGCCATCGACGCCGCCGAGCGGCTCAAGGCCGAGTTGGGGCTGGACAACATCTGGATCCGGCGCTTCAACGAGGTCCAGGCCTCCATCATGGAGGGGCACGACAATTGACAGACTGTCAATCCATCGCCACAAGGCGGCATCACTGTGGTAGGCTACGCTCAGCCACGCACCGCTGCCAGCACCAGCAAGTTCCGGAACACCCTATGTCATCATTCAAACAGTTTTTCGTCCTAATATCGCTACTGACCCTCATCGCCGGCTGCGCCTCGACTCAGGACCCCGGCAAATGGTCCGCCAAGCAGTTCTATGACCAGGCCCGCCAGGCGATAGAGGTCGAGGATTATCAGACCGCCATCAAATATTACGAGGACCTGGAGATCAACCACCCCTTCAGTCCCTTCACCCAGCAGGCCCAACTGGAAGTGATCTACGCCTACTACCAGTATGACGAACCGGAGTCGGCCATCGCCGCCGCAGACCGCTATATCAAACTCTATCCGCGCGCGAAAAACGTCGACTATGCCTACTATCTGCGCGGCCTGGTCAGCTTCGACCGTGGCATGAGCAGTCTCGACCTGTGGCTCGAACTGGAGACGGACAAGCGCCAGCCGCAGACCGCCCTCAGCGCCTATCGCTATTTCGAAGAACTGATCAAGCGTTTTCCGGACAGCCAGTATGCCGGCGACGCCAAGCAGCGCATGGTGTACCTGCGCAACAAGCTGGCGCGCTACGAACTGAACGTGGCCGGCTACTATTTTCGTCGCGGCGCCTATCTCTCCGCTGCCAACCGGGCCATATATATTTTGGAGAATTATCCCCAAACACCGGCAACTCCCGATGCCCTTGTTATAATGATCAAGGCCTATCGCCAGCTGGGTGTCGAGGACCTGGCCGCCGATGCATTGCAGGTAATGCAATTGAACTACCCTGATCACGAGGCCCTGAAACAACTCAACTGAAGTGAGGAGCCAGCGCATGTGGGACTTTTTTGAAACGGTACGCCATCGTCATTCGGTTCGCAGCTACCAGAGCGGGCAACCGGTCGAACGGGAAAAGCTCCACGCCATCATCGAAACCGCCTGCAGCGCCCCCTCCGCCGGTGACCTGCAACCTTACAGAATTCTGGTAGTCACCGAACAGAAAAAGCGCCGGGCCCTTTCCGAAGCAGCGCAACAGCAAAGTTTCATCGCCGAAGCCCCCGTCTGTCTGATCTTCTGTGCCGAGCCGGAACGCTCCGCCGAAAAATACGGCGAACGCGGCCGTTCACTCTATGCCATCCAGGACACCACTATCGCTGCCGCCTACGCCCAGCTGGCCGTGGTCGCCGCCGGCATGGCCTCCACCTGGGTCGGCTATTTCGATGAAGAGAAGGTGCGGGAGATCGCGGCTCTCGAGCCCGGCTTAGTCCCCATCGCCATGCTCAGCCTCGGCTATCCGGCCGAATTGCCCGAACCCACCCAGCGCCGCCGCCTGGACGATGTCGTCGGTTACCTCGATTGACGCCGACCCTTGCGGCCAACCACACCCGCCATAAAAAACGATGTGCACCACTTGAGTAGTGCACACCGCTCCGCCGCCAGATATCAAAGTGGGCTATGCCGACTTAGTGGGCCGCCAAACCACCACCGTGATGAATATGGGTTGGCTTAGCCGTCAATTTCTGGTGAACGTCGCTCATGAGCGCGATCACAGGGTCCCAACCGATGAATCCGGTGATGCCTGCATAAATCGAGACGAACGGTAAAGATACCAGCGCGCCCAGGGGGCCGCTCATACTTAGCACCGTAAAGACGAGCCCAAGGCTCAACACGATTCTAAGCACTCTGTTCAAGCTGCTGATGTTGGTGTACATGGTGCAATCCTCCGTAAAAGTGAAAAATTTTCTTTCCATAACCAGTCTTGCAAGGCCTAAGATAAACATTAAAAATGAAACCAAACTGAAGCGAATATGAATTGAATATTAATGACACTTGAGGCGTCAGACGGTCTGTCGCCTTCGGGGTATTGCTAGGAATAAGGGGGGGTTTGCCGGTGGAGTCACAGGCGAGCACCAACCTCGGGTGCGCTATGCGCGCGACACACGCTACGATGCTTGGAATTGTAGGACCTGCCCCGGCGCCTTGCGGACCAGCAACTGTCGCACCTGGGCCCGTTGACTGTCACTCAATTCCGCAAACAACTCCACCTCGCCGGCAATAACGGCGGCCAGGGGCACGCCGTCGCCATAGAGGATGCGGTTGTTGACCTGGGCCGGGACACGACGGCCGGGGATGATGATGCCCACCAGGTTCAGGGGGTCGACGGCGCTGATGTTTAACAGCGTTCCATCTTTCTCGCGTTTGCGGATATCACGCAGCCCGGCGACGGCCTCGGGCAGGGCGAACTGTTCGCCGCTGAAGCCTTGTACGAAACGGCCGCCGCGGATCTCGCCGCGCGCCTCCATGCGGCGGTAGACGTAAAGCAATTCGCGCCACGGGGGCAGGTTGGTTTCGCGCTCCAGTACTTTTCTGAACACCACGCCGTAACGCTGCAACAGGATAACGGCGATGTATTCCACCGCTTCCATGTCGAAGGGTTTGGTCTCGCTGTCGTAATCCACCACGGCGCGCGGCGGGCGCAGTAGT